>JAAUUB010000196.1 GCA_012031215.1 Microscillaceae bacterium
ACAACTTTGGCGGAATTGATACTCCGCAAAGGGCGATTTTCGCCGCTGCCCAGCCGCTCGTACCAAAAGGCGAAGTGAGGTTTTTAAAATCGCCTTAGGCGAAAACCACCCCTCCTATCGCCACCTCCCTGAACAATTTGGCAGGATTGTACGAGAGCACTGGTCGCTATGCCGAAGCCGAAACACTCTACAAACAGGCAAGTGACATTTTAATCAAACAAACCGAATCCAACTTTGCCAACCTTTCGGAAAAAGAGAAAGGTTTATTTTTTCAGACTTTCAGCAATAATTTTGAAGTTTATAACTCCTTCACCCTCAGAGCCTACCGCCAAATCCCCGCATTCACCGGCTGGCTCTATGACAATACTTTAGTTATCAAAGGGCTACTGCTACAATCCAGCCAAAAGATGCGCCAAGCCATCCTCAGCAGTGGGGACGAGGTACTGAAAAAGCAATTCGCCGACTGGCAGGCGAAGAAGAACCTGCTGGCCCAGGCCTATCACCTGCCCATTGCCGAAAGAGAAAAAAGAGGCATCAAGACCGAGCAAGTGGAAACAGAGGGCAATGAACTGGAAAAACTGCTTTCCTTGCGTGCCTCTCAGCTCCCAAACCTGTCAGGTTTCGAAAACCTGACAGGTTTAAAACCATCCACTTGGCAAGATGTCCAAAAAAAACTCAAAGCCGGAGAAGCCGCCATCGAAATCATCCGTACTCGATATTTTGACAATCAATGGACCGATTCGGTACTTTATATCGCCCTTATCGTCCGTCCCGAAACCCAAGGTCAACCCGAAATGCTGGTAATCCCCAATGGCAATGACCTGGAAAACAAGGTTTTTCAATATTACCGCAATTGCATCCAGTATCGCCGTCCCGACACCCGCTCTTTTGCCCACTACTGGCAGCCCCTGGCCGAAAAGCTCGCCGGGGTGCGCAAGGCCTATCTGGCCGCCGACGGGGTCTATCTGCAACTGAGCCTTCCTGCCCTGCTAAATCCGGTCACCAATCGCTATCTGATTGAGGAAATCGATGTCCACCTCCTGGGCAGCACCCGCGACCTCCTCCGCCCCACCCGACCGCCCCGCGCGACCGAAGCCGCCCTCCTGCTGGGCCGCCCTGCCTACGACCTGGGCCTGGCCCGCCACCAAAGCCTGAGCCAACATTACCCGCCCACCACCCGGAGCGGGGAGGAAACGATTGCCTATTACACCGTGGGCGAGCGCCTGGCCAATATCACCTGGAACGACCTGCCCGCCACCGAAACCGAGGTGCGCGAGATTCGCACCCAGCTCCTGGCCGCCGGACAGGCCGCCACCCTCTACCTGGGTGAAAACGCCGTGGAAGAAGTAATCAAAAATGCCCGCAATCCCCGCATCCTCCACCTGGCCACCCACGGCTTTTTCTTCACGCCCAAGGCCAAAGTAAGGGTAGATACTACCCAAAGGATGGAAAGCATAGACCTGGATATAGACTTTGGCAGCGGAAGGGGCTTCGAGCTCAGCGCTTCGGGTTCTAAGGCCGGCCCCCCTTCGGCAAAACAGGAGGCCATGCTCCGCTCCGGCGTGGTGCTGACCGGGGTGAGCACCTACTACCGTCAGCCCGAGGCCTATCAGGGCAAGGGCATAGAAGACGGCCTGCTGACGGCCTACGAAGCCCAAAACCTCCATCTGGACGAAACCGAACTGGTAGTGCTTTCCGCCTGCCAGACCGGAGAGGGCGAAGTGCAAAACGGGGAAGGGGTCTATGGCTTGCAGCGGGGCTTCCAACAGGCCGGGGCACGGGCCGTGCTTATGTCGATGTGGAGTGTGGCCGACGAGGCTACCCAAAGGCTGATGGGCCTTTTCTACGAAAACTGGCTGGGCAAAAAGCAAAGCAAGCGCGAGGCTTTCAAAAATGCCCAATTGGCCCTCAAAGCCGAATACCCCGAACCCTTTTTCTGGGGGGCTTTTGTGATGGTGGGGGAGTAAGCCCCAAGCACTTCGGCAAAGTGAAGGGTTTTGCCACAGCCCTGCGGATGAACGCTAAGATGTTGTTTTGCTCATCTGGCCATCGGCCCAAAGGCCCAAGTCGTATTATCTTGTGAGGGCAAAAGCACGGATCATTTTGCAGAAAGCAGGGGCAAAAAAATAATTTTTGGTTTTATGCGCTTAAGCCCTTAAAAGCATTGTATATTCTTGGCCAATACACCTAAACCACACAAACATGCGCATGCACTGCTGGATGCTGCTCTTATGCTGGATGGCTACATCCCCTCTCCTGGCCCAAACTATCCCCAAAACCCCAACCGCACCGACAAAGACAGCCTCCGACAAGGGAAATGGACGATAATGTATGACAAGGACTGGCAGCCCACCACCGAAAAGGAAAACACCACTTTTTATAGACTCATTACTTACCAAAATGACAAGCCCGTTGGCAAAGTGTATGATATGTATGCCAGTGGCAAAGTGCAGATGGAAGCTACCCTCTTGGCCGACAGGCCTCAAGACGTGATGCAAGGACAAACTACTTTCTATACCGAAGATGGTAAGAAACAAAAGATGCAGGTTTTTGAAAAGGGAGTGTTAATGGATGAAAATATTTTTGATGAAAACGGCAATCTCGTAGCAGAAAACTGGAAATTGCTGGATTCGCTGGGCACACAATACAATCAACAAAAAGATTACGCCAAAGCCTCCGAGATGTGGGAAAGAGCCAAACTCAAAGCCGCCATAGAGTTTGGCAAGAAGCACGAAAATTATGTACAAACGCTTGAAAATCTGGGCATTCTAAATCTTGATGCAAGAAATTATCCCACTGCCGAAGTCTATCTTCTGGAAGCCGTCGATATCTTAAAAGCCATTGATAACAAAAATGCCCGGTATGCCAATCTCCTCCGCGATTTGGCAAGAACCTACAATGCAATGAATAAATACACCCAGGCCGAGACATTGTTTTTGGAAGTACTTGCTATTTACAAGCAAACTATAGGCGAAAACCATATCGACTATGCCAAAGTAATGCGGGCATTGGGCATTACTTACTACTTTATGCCAGACTATCAAAAGTCTGAGCAATGTCTGCTGGCAGCTAAAAATATCAACGAAAAGCTCGGTAATCAAGAAACCTTAGATTATGCCTACATTCTCACGAGTTTGGGCAATTTGTATAGATTTACCCAAAGATATGCGGAAGCCGAGCCAATTATGCGTGCCTCATTGCTCATCTTAAAAAAATTCAATGACCCCTTTTATGCCTCTGCATTGAGTAATTTGGCATTGCTCTATCGGGGTCAAGGCTATTTAAGCCAAGCCATCACCACTTCTTTGGAAGTATTGGCCATCCAAAAAGAGCGATTTGGTCTTCAACATCCCACCTATGCCCGCGCATTATTTACACTGGCATCTTTATACATCGATGCATATAATTATTCAAAAGTAGAGCCTTTATTACTCGAGGCCATGGAAGTCCAGCGGGCAAGCATCGGTATAAGACATCCAGATTACTTTGAATCTTTACAAACTTTGGCTATTTATTATGAAGCAATAGGCAGTTTTGAAAAAGCTGAGCCTTTATATAGACAAATACTTGCTGGCAGGAAGGAAGTTTTAGGGACTAAGCACCCTCAGTACGCCTACACACTAAATCTATTAGGGGTTTTTTATCTTCAAAAAACAGATGATTTTTCTACGGCTGAACCTTTATTGTTAGAAGCCATTCAAATCATCAAACTTGCTTTTGGGGAAAATAGCGCGGATTATGGCAATTTTCTGAGTAATTTAGGGATAATGTATTTAGAAATAGGCAACTATGAGAAAGCCGAAGAGATACTTTCAAAATCTCTGGCAATTTTGCAAAAATCATTAGGTGAAAACCATTATCACTGCGCCAGGGTGATGAGTAGCCTGGGTAATTTGTACCAAATCGTGGAATCACCCAAAGCCGAAATAATGCTGAGCCAAGCCGTTGAGATTAATTATAAAGTTTTTGGGGAGAATAGCAACGAATATGCCTATTCTATGAGTAATCTGGGGGTCTATTATGAATTAAATACGCAGGATTATCTAAAAGCGGATTCATTATTCCGTCAAGCACTTGCGATTCAAAAAGAAACAGTTGGCGAGCAAAATGATGACTATCTGAAAACACAGGTTAATTTGGCATCTACTAAAAGGAAATCAGGCTTTTTTAAAGAAGCAGAGGCTTTGGTCTTGAGAAATATACAACTATGGGAAGCTGCTTATGGCAAAAATGTTCCTGAGTATAGCAAATCTATCGATTTTTTGGGGCGAATCTATTATATAGATGGTGAATATGAAAAAGCGGTGCCTTACTTCAAAGAATCTTCTAAATTATTGATGGATTTATGGGATAAAAAATACCCTATACTTTCTCAAAAAGAAAAACAGTTTTTTATTAAAACAATGACGGAGCGATTCGAGACTTATTATACTTTCACTTACGATGCCTTGGCCAAAAACTTAAATTTCACCGACTGGATTTACAATAACACACTTTTTACCAAAGGCATTTTATTCAATAACCAAAACAAACTCCGAAATCGCATCCTGAGCTCAGGAGACACCACCCTGCAAAACTTGTATCAGTCCTGGCAAAGCCAAAGAAATGTGTTGGCCCAAGCATACCAAATGTCTAATGAGGAAAAAGAACAGAAGGGGATTGAGGAAGCACAGATAGAGGAAGATATCAATCAATTAGAAAAGGCGCTCTCTCGAAAATCCACCCTTTTTGCCCAAAACGACAACAAACGCTATACTTGGCAGGACGTGCAAAGCAAACTCAAAAATGGAGAAGCCGCTATTGAAATCATAGAATTTCGCACTCTTTATGATGAAGATTATACTGATTCTGTTTATTATGCTGCCTTGCTTATCACGCCAAAAACCAAAGACCGCCCTGAAATGATAGTGATGGAAAATGGCAATGATTTGGAAGGCAAATACCTGAGAAATTATCAAAACAGCATCAAGTTCAAAAGGACGGATAAACTTTCCTATCCACAGTATTGGCAAAAAATAGCGGAGAAACTCAAAAAAGCAAAAATCAAGAAAGTATATTTTTCTCCTGATGGTGTTTATAACAAAATCAACCTTATCACCTTACAAAATCCGCAAACAAATGACTATGTAGCGGATGAAGTAGAAATACAAATCGTCAGCAATACTAAAGACATTATTGCGATGCAGGCCGAAAGCCAGGTTGTCTTGCAAAACGGGGTACTGATTGGTTACCCAAATTATAACAGTCCTCTGAGTTCCGAAGAAAGTGAGCCATCCGAAGCCCTGGGGCTACGCTCCCCCAGCGAAAGCCTGGGACTGAGTATGGATAGCACGCAACGTTTTTTTGATGGTTCAACTGTCTCAGAATTGCCGGGCACCAAAATAGAAGTTGAGAATATTCAAAGTATCTTTAATAAAAATCAAATCAAAGTACAATCCTACATTGCCCAGGATGCCTCGGAAAAACTTATCAAAAGCCTTCAAAACCCACAAATACTGCATATCGCCACACACGGTTTTTTCTTGCAGAATGTGATGCAGGAATCCAATGAAGGGTCCCGAGACTTTATAGGGATGGAAAACCAAAAATTGGCTAAAAACCCTTTGCTCCGTTCGGGTTTGTTATTTGCCGGTGCGGCCGAGGTTTTAAATGGCAAGGCAAAAGAAGGGATTTTGATGGCTTTCGAAGCGATGAATCTGAACTTAGAGAAAACAGAACTGGTCGTGATGTCGGCCTGCGAAACGGGTTTGGGAGAAATCAGCAATGGTGAAGGGGTCTATGGTTTACAAAGAGCTTTTCAGGTAGCTGGAGCAAAGTCAGTTTTAATGTCTCTCTGGACCGTATCTGATGAGGCCACCAAAGACTTGATGATTTTGTTTTACGATAATTGGCTCTCCAAACGCCAAAATAAGCGCATCGCCTTCATCAATGCCCAGAAAGAATTGCGTAAAAAATACCCCGAGCCCTTTTTCTGGGGGGCTTTTGTGATGGTGGGAGAGTGAGTCGCGCTTGCAAAAAGGAGGCTTGGGTAATTTTATTTTCACTCGAGGCATTTTATCTCGCTAAGATTACGCTAAATCGGCTCCACCAAATATTCTTTCAATTGCTTCTGATTGCAGGCTACTCCTATGAGGTAAATGGGTTTTCCTTCGCTTTCGTATTGTTGATAATATTTTCGGTCTTTGATTTGTTGGAGAGCGTTTTCGGCAGTATCACCCACTTTGAACTCAAGGATATAAATATTTTCATTGGTTTTCACAAGGGCATCTATTCTACCTTCGGAGGTATGCACTTCGGCAGAAGTGTAATAGCCTAAGAGGGTGAAGGTCAGGTAAATAATACTGTGGTAGTAGCTTTCCAATCGTTCTTCAAAAATATCGTAAGGAATTTTTGCAAACAGGGCATTGAGGTGTCTGAAAACCTCCTCTATATCATTTTTGGCAAAAGCTCTTTGTATTTTGCTCACTAGGGGTTTGGTCTGACTGTCTAGAGTATGGGCGTATTCTACTAGCAGAAAACGCAATAGCGCATCTTTTACTTCTTGGTTGGGGTAATCAAGTGCATAAATATCAAAAGCAACTTTTTCTTTGATAGTCAGATAACCTGTCTGGAAAAGTAGGGCAATAATGTCTAGGTCTTCAATATTAGATTTTGCCAAAGAGATTTCATCGGCCTCAATTCCCTCAAGCTGGTAAATTTGCTGTTCGGCCATTTTTTTGGTGAGGAAGGTAGGTGTTCCTGTGCTAAACCAATAATTGCTAAATTGTCGGTTTTTCATAAAATTCAAAATAGAAAAAGGATTATACACCTTCTCTGTGTTTTCGCCCGAAAAATCATAGCCATTGTACCATTGCTTTAAATCTTGGAGCAGTTGAGTTTTATCTATTTTCTTTTCTTGCACCATATAATTTAAGTAAGGCTCAAAATAATGCTCTAACTCGCTCTGGGTATAGCCCAACAAGGTAGCATAATCTTGCAGCAGCGTAATGTCTTCCAAATTATTCAAGTCAGAAAAAATAGAAACCTTACTGAATTTAGAAACCCCAGTGATGAATAAAAAACGAATGTGTGCATCTAGGTCTTTGAGGCAGGAATAAAATATTTTGAGAATATCCCGATTTTCAAGGGCCTGAGGAATCTCTTCTTTGCCTAGATATTCAATGATAGGCTTGTCATATTCATCTATCAAAATGACCACTTGTTTTTCTTTGGATAGTCCTTTGATGAGGTTTTCAAACTGATTGGCAATATCTTCTCCAATTAACTGAATGGCATACTCTCGGGCAATATCTCCCAATTGCAGGGTAATGGCTTCTTTTAACCCTAGCTCTTTAAAATCAGCTTTCCCAAAACTCAGATGAATCACATTATGCTTTTGCCATTCAATTTTATCCTCAATCCAGAGTCCTTCAAAAAGCGCTCTCTTGCCTAAAAAAATATCACGCAAAGTACTCAATAGCAAAGACTTACCAAAACGGCGGGGGCGTGAGAGAAAGTAATAAACCCCTCTTGTGATAAGTTGATGAATCCAGGCTGTTTTATCAACATATAGTGCATTTTCATTTCTCAATCTCTGAAAATCTTGTATGCCTATGGGTAACTTTTGGAGTGCTTTCATTTTCTAATGCAAAATAATAAAGCTAAACTTACGAAAAAAGCTTGAATTAACACACCCAAAAAATCAATCACAATATTCTCAATTCTGGAAATGGATTTTTAGGTGCCGTCTTTGAGGCGAGGGACTTCTTTCTTTAAGCAGGCTTGCCACTTTGTTACAGTAATCTCTCCCTCCTCATCTGCATCAGCTTCTTTTTGCTCTCATGCTTTGATTAAAGCATAGGTAAAGGCGGTGCAAACATTGCCCTTGTACTCTTTGGCAGTTTCCAGACCTCCTGAGGCAGAGATGACGGTGGTGCCTGTTTCCAAGTACAAAGGTACTCCTTCCACATTCACGAAAATTTGCGCTAAAACACCTCAAAAAATCGGAAGAAAAACAACTCAAAGCGACTCAGGAAAAAGCCAAAGACCAATTGCTACAATACCTAGAAAACCAAGCCTCCTTGGAGAACCAAACCCACGTGATAGGCTGCACCCTGGTTGTAGTAAAAAGCCGCCTGCATCTGGAAAAAATCAGGGGCTAGTCTGGCGGTCCAGGCCGGGGGATGGCACTCAGGCCAAAGCGGCCACCTGCCGCACCAGGCAAAAACATGGTCCAAGTCGCTTTCTTCCAGGTCGGGGTCTATGCACACCATTCGGATAAATTCGCGTTTGCCAAAGCGGCCATAGCCCACTTTTAGGAGCCCGGCTTCGTCCAACTCGCGGCACAGTTCTTTGGCCGAATGGCCTTTCACAGCAAAACAAACATTGAGACATTCCGGGGCTTGCACCAACTCCAGCGCAGGGTCGGCTTCCACCTGCCGGGCGGCGTAGTGGCTCAGGGCAAACTGGCGGTTCACCCGGGCTTCGTAGCCCTCGTCGCCATAGTATTTCCAGGCGGCCCACACCTTGAGGGCATCATTGCGGCGACCACATTGCAGCGAGTATTCGCCCGGGTTATAGTCGTCTTCGCCCTGGTAGAGGTATTCGGCTTTTTCGGAAAGGTGTTTGCGCAACATCCCCTTCTGGCGAAACAACACCACCGAAGCCGTAAGCGGTACGCCCATCATCTTGTGGGCATTCCAGGCGAAAGAATCGGCCTGTTCGCAGCCCTTTAGCAAGTGGCGGTATTGCCGACTGAGCAGGGCACTGCCCCCAAAGGCCCCGTCTATGTGTAACCAAAGCCCTTGCGGACGGCATACCTGGGCCAGGGCCTCAAAGGGGTCATACATCCCCAATACAGTTGTGCCGGCGGTGGCATTCACAAAAAAGGCCGATGGCCCGCCTGGCGGTCTTCTTCAATCATCGTAGCCAGGGCCTCCGGGCGCATCTTGCCGAGGCCATCCACGGGTACAAGGCGTACATTTTCGCGACCCAAGCCCAGCATACCCGCGTTTTTGGTTGTCGAGTAGTGGCCTTCGGCAGAGGTATAGCAATCAGGGTGGGCCCCGCAAAGCCTTTCTGGCGCATATCGGGCTGAAATTCGTTCCGGGCCACGAGCATCGCCGTAAAATTGGCCATAGAGCCACCCGGAGCAAAAGCCCCTTCGCCTTCGGAGTAGCCTAGCTTCTCGAGCATTTTGCGCACCACCTCCATCTCCACGAGCACCTGCGGCCCGGCCACTTTGTAGGTGTACATAGAACTGTTCAAAATGGCGGCCAGG
>JAAUUB010000197.1 GCA_012031215.1 Microscillaceae bacterium
GCCGAGAAAGAGAAGGAACGGGCCGAGAAAGAGAAGGAACGGGCCGAGAAAGAGAAGGAAAAGCAAAGGGCCGATAAAGAAAAAGAAAGAGCAGAAAAACTCCTGGCCAAACTCCTGGCCCTGGGTCTTAAACCCGAAGAGCTGGAGGATTGAGGCAGGAAGTCTTCCCTACTTTTCTTCTTTGGAATGTAGCTGCTAAACATCAGAATTCCCAGTCAGCAAATCCCGGAGGGCACTACTTTATCTTAAAAATGGTAGGTGAGTGTAGGAGTGAGGGTGATGGTGTCAAAGGTGTTGGTGGAAATGAGATAATAAAGTCGGCTTCTTATCCCAATGTCAAATTTTGTATCTATTTTTTTGGAATAATGCAGGCCCACAAACACTCCCCCCTCTTCTAAACGGTAAGTTTTGAAGTTTCTTTCCTCAAAAGACGCTCCGAATACCGAAACATCAACCTCTTGCTGATTGAACCTCATATACACAAGTCCCACATCATATTTCAAGCTTGGTTTTTTCTTGGAAAAACTACGCTCAAACCCAAGCTGAAAGAAGTGGTTGATATGCCGGATATGAAAATCAGTAATCACCAATGTAGGACTTGAGTAGTCAATTTCCCGGTCATTTACCGACCTTGAATAGCCCAAACGAATATTTGAAACTGCCCCCAGCCGGTATTTTAGTTCCGCTCCGCCTATCAGACCGATGAAATTTTTATTATAAAAACTTTTGTTGTAAAGTGAGGTAATTTCTTCATAGCTACGCACAAAAAAATTTCCACACAAACCGTAATTGATTTCGACCGAAAAACGGCCTTTATTTTGAGCGTTCAAGCTCAACATTCCACTAAAAAAGCAAAGGGTGAAGAGAATCGTTTTCATTTGATTTTTTTTGAAGATGAATTGATTTTTTCAAATCCTTGGGCCTACAATAAGCCAAAGGATTTGAAAGTTTGTTGAAAATTTATGAAAAATGTATTCATAAAGGAGGAAAAGTATGATAAGGCCAAGTCCATAGTACGTTTGCACCACTGCTAGTATTTCCATCATAAAAAGGCCAACCGTGCGTAAATGGGAGGGGTAAAAGAATCAATTAAATCTCTAATCAAAACCGACTCATCCCTAAATGCTTCGGAAAGAATAGCAGCATTTACTCGCCTGAGATTGTTTTCATCCTGATAAAGTTCCTTAAATATTTCCGCTACTTTACCAAGATTCTTTACGAGAAGTTTTTCCTCGGCTGTTTGTGGAATGGTTGTAGTTAGCAAATCTTCTTTTTCTGGAACGAAAAATTCTTTTTCACAAGCAAACAACCAAAAAACTGATAAAAGTACTAGTAGGAACTTTGGAACTTTGGAACTTTGGAACTTTGGAAAACATAATGGTAAGAAGTTAGGTGAAAAATGATGAAAGGCTGAATCTAAATTTCTTGCTTGACTACATAAGGATATTTTTTATTTCTTTGAAAATCCGAATGATTTGCTTTGAATTTAAACTCTCAGCAAATATAGTTTTGTATTTTTGGATTTCAAAATAATCTTACCAGAAAATTAAAAAATATCTGACACGGGCGACTAAGCTCGCAAAAGCCGAAATATCTGCAAAAAGCCCTCCTGGCGCGCTTTCTTATTTTTCTTCCTCAGTTTTCCAGACCAACCAATGCGCTCAACCTTAGGCAAATTTGTCAAACGCCCTGAATAAGTATATTTTTTCTTATTTTTGCCCGAATATTTCCGGGCCTGTCAGGAAAAGACAAGCAGACCGGCCTCATTTAAAAAGATTGCTTATGCTTTTGGATTTTGAAAAACCAATTGCGGAATTGGAAGAAAAACTGGCTACCATGAAAGAATATGCCCTCCAGCATAATTCTAATGGCAATATTGAGCAGGCTATTCGTGAACTGGAATCCAGTATTCTCCAACTCAAAAGAAGTACCTACCAACAACTTACCCGTTGGCAAAAAGTACAACTTTCCCGACACAGCGAGCGACCTTATACATTAGACTATATCCAGGCCATTTGTGAGGATTTTATAGAGCTACACGGCGACCGCAATGTGGCCGACGACAAAGCCATGGTAGGGGGCTTTGGCAAAGTGGCCGGCCAAACGATTATGTTTGTCGGCCAGCAAAAAGGCCGCAATACCAAGCAAAGACAATTACGAAATTTTGGCATGGCCAATCCCGAAGGCTATCGCAAGGCACTGCGCCTGATGAAGCTGGCCGAAAAATTTAATAAGCCCATTGTAACCCTGATTGATACGCCGGGGGCTTTTCCGGGCATCTTGGCCGAAGAAAGGGGGCAGGCCGAAGCCATCGCCCGCAATATCCAGCAAATGTTTATGTTGCGGGTGCCCGTGATATGCATTATCATTGGCGAAGGCGCGTCGGGAGGAGCCTTGGGCATTGCCATCGGCGACCGGGTGCTGATGCTCGAAAACACCTGGTACTCTGTGATTTCGCCCGAATCCTGCTCCTCCATCTTATGGCGTAGCTGGGAATACAAAGAGCAAGCCGCCGAGGCGCTCCGCCTTACCTCTCAGGATATGTTGCACCATCATCTGATTGATGGGGTCATTACCGAGCCACTGGGCGGCGCACATACCGACCCCGGCCTGGTGTTTCAGACGGTCAAGGATACCTTGCTCAACCATCTTGAAGACCTGCTGGCGCTTTCACCGGAGGCCCGGATTTCGCAGCGCATTGATAAATTTTGCCGTATGGGGGTCTATAAAGAAACTTCCCTGGTTTAATTTTTTTTAAAGTAGCCAACTAAGCCCGGGGCAAATCAGTTAAGCCTTGCAAAAAGCCTGGTATGTCCCTATCCACTACTTCTTCTTTTTCCCCAGGCCTCGGCCTGAGCCTTTCCGGCGGAGGTGCACGTGGCATTGCCCATTTGGGGGTGTTACAAGCCCTCGAAGAACTGCACATCCGCCCGGCCAAGATAGCCGGGGTAAGTGCAGGCGCTATTGCGGGGGCTTTGTATGCACATGGCTATCCGCCCAAAGAGATTTTGAGGATGGTGAAGCAGGTGAGCCTTTTTTCATTCTTCAACTTATCAAGTCTGAGCCAGTCGGGTTTTCTGAGTATGGACAGCATCGAGAAATTGCTTCTGCGCTACCTTCCCCACGACCAGTTCAGCTTTTTGCAAATACCTCTGGTGGTCTCTGCCACGGACGTACAGGCGGGCGAAACGGTATATTTTTCGGAAGGGGCCCTTATCAAACCCATATTGGCTTCGGCCTGTGTGCCGGTGGTTTTTAGTCCGGTTCAATACCAAGGGCGGCAATTGGTGGATGGGGGCATCGTCTGTAGCATGGAAGTGATGCCCTTGCAGGATTGCGAGAAGATTATCGGCGTGCACACCAATCCTTTCAACAAAAATCAATCGCCTCAATCTACGCGGGCTTTGTTGGAACGTTGCCTTACACTTTCTATCCATGCCAATGCCCGGGCCAATTTTCGGCACTGTGCCCTGGTGATTGAGCCAGCCGCCCTGCGCAATATTGCGGCCACGCGCCTGGACCGGGCCAATGAGCTTTTTCAGATTGGCTACCAAGCCACGATGCAGGTGGCGGTCGAGTTAGAAAAAATCGTGGCGGCCTGAAAAGAATTAGCCGCTTGCCTGGCTAAGCTTCGCTATCAATTCATCAGGGATAGGCGCTTTTTGCTTCTGCTGATAGTCGTAGGCCACCAGCCGGGCCTTCACCTCGGCCACCACACGCTGCAATTGCTGGCTCACAATGAGCTGTTCTACCCAAAAGCTGTAAACATCCAGGCTGCCTGGCTGTAAGCGGGTCGCTACTACAAGTTGGTCAGGAAAGGTAACCGGGGCTTTGTATTTGCACTGTATTTCGGCCAAGATAGGCCCAACTGAGGGTTCGGTATTGGTAACATTGACCCTAAAACCCATTTTCTCAAAATAATCTATCCGCCCCGATTCGGCATAGCGCAAATAGACCGTATTATTGACATGGAGCGCGGCATCCATTTCGCCCCAGGCGACCTTCACGTCAAAATGAGCCGGATAATCCGCTAAAATCTCCTTTAAATTTGTCATATTTGTCCTGTGGTTTGGGCCACAAAATTATACTTTTTCGAAGAATTCGATTCGATGCCCATGGAAAAGATAAACACGGTCAGTATTTTGGGCTGTGGCTGGCTTGGTTTGCCCCTGGCGAAGGCCTTATGCCAAATGGGACTACTTGTGAAAGGCAGTACTACCCGCCCCGAAAAGCTTCCTTTGCTGGAAAAAGCAGGTATAAAACCTTTCCTACTGACCTTGAGCCCGCTTCCCGAAGGCGAAGGCTGGGCCGGGTTTTTAGACACCGAGGCCCTGATTATTAATATTCCCCCTCAAACTGAAAAAAAAGGCCCAGATTTCCATCCAACGCAAATACAGGCCCTTTTAGAAATGGTGGCCAATTCGGTCCCTCTGCCAAAGATTATCTTTGTGAGTGCCACCTCTGTCTATCCTGATACCGGAGAATGGGTAACGGAAATCTCCCCCGCGCTTAGTGCCGAAAATACCGGCAACCCCGCCCTCTGGCAAGCCGAACAGCTCCTGAGGCAAGCATATAAAGGCGATTGGCTTATTGTGCGTTTGGGGGGACTTTTGGGCTACGAGCGCATACCGGGCCAGTATTTCGCGGGCAAGCAAAATCTGCGCACAGGTCATATTCCGGTCAATTTTATCCATCGCGACGATGCCCAGGCGATTTTGCAAAAATTGCTTTTTACTTCTCTCTCCAACGAAATATTCAATGCGGTTTCTCCATTGCATCCCCCGCGCCAGGTAGTTTATCTACAAAATGCGGCTGCCTTCGGCTTCCCCCCCCCTACTTTTGACGAAAGCATGCCTTTATCAAAGGCTTACAAGCTGGTGAGTGGGGAAAAGCTGCAAAAAGCATTGAACTATCACTTTGTGTATCCTGACCCTCTTGAGTATCGTTATGAAAAAAAAATCATCTGAAGTAATATGTTGAAGACAGGCATCAAAGAATTCATTTTGTTTTTGCTGCTTTTGTGGCTTTGGCTTCCCGCCGGGGCGCAACCTGCGGGCTATCAGGGTTTTTCGGCAGCCGTCAATGGTCGGTATTATCAGTTATACTACACCATTCACCAATCACCGCATCCGGCCAAGCGTCTATCCCGGCGCGATTATGTTACCTTCCACCTGCAAACCAGCCGCGAAAACGGCCAGGTACTCAAATCAAGCTTTGGTAAAAAGCC
Source organism: Microscillaceae bacterium (assembly GCA_012031215.1). Lineage (GTDB taxonomy): Bacteria > Bacteroidota > Bacteroidia > Cytophagales > Microscillaceae > JAAUUB01. Next base: position 5,228 of record JAAUUB010000197.1, read on the forward strand.
CTTTGTGAAAGAAATTTTTTTAGATACCCCACCGTATGCCGATTTGGGCTTTTTGCAGCAAATGCTCCTGCGCCTCAGTGTAGGCGACAGTGCTAGCTTTGCGGTTCGGGCCGAAGACCTCTTTGGAGCCATGCATCGTCCTCGTCCTGACTTTATCGAGGCGCAGGAATGGCTTTTTTACACGTTCAAAATTCTTGGCAAACAAATAGAGGAACAGGTGCAAAATGACCGCAAGCAGGCTTTTTTTTGAGCAAAAAAAGGTGGACGAAAAGCAGATTGCCCAGTTTGTCAGCAAAAACCTACCCGGAGCTAAAAAAACCTATTCGGGGATATGGTACACCCTTGAATACCAGGGCGAAGGGGCTTTTGCCCAAGTTGACGACATCGTGGCCCTACGCTACACGGCTCGCTTTTTGGACGGGAAGACTTTTGGCAGTTCGGATACCGAAGGTGAACTGTACGAGTTTCCGGTGGGGCACGGCCTTTCTCTCCTCGCCCTGGATGAAATCATGCTTTTGTTGCGCGAAGGAGCAAAAGGGACTTTTGTGATTCCCTCTTACCTGGCCTATGGTCAGGACGGACGGCAGGGTTTGGTTCCACCCGACACCCCAATTCTGCTAGAGATTGAATTTATGGATACAGTCGTCAAAAAAATCATCATCGAGAACAAAGGAAAAATCTTGCAAGAAGAAGAAGCCAAAGCCAAAGAAAAAGGCATGACCCGCGAAGAATATTTTGAATACATTCAGAAAGAAATCGAAAAACGCAAAATCAAAGGCGTAAAATTTGGAGAAGATGGATAGTACAAGGAATGCGTAGCGAGCCTAACGTTGAAGCTAATGGCCCATTCAATAAAAAAATGTAGCTTAAATTGCGTGCTTTAATAGTTTAGACCCATCACAGAGGAATGGAACCGGAAATATCGCACTTGTTATACTTATTTTCTAGTTAGTTCATCAGCACAATAGTCTATCCGGGAAAATAGTTGGCCTGAGTAATTAACGGATATAAGCAGGGCAATTGAAATAGATAGTAAAAAAACGCACTAAGCCAGCCTCCCTATGGCAGCAGGCCAGCTGCCAACAAATTTGATAATGGCGCTGGTATGAAAAGAGCCTATCATAGTCCAACTCAGCGGCCATCAGGGCAATCTTTTTTTTATAGCCTGCTTCCAGAGAAAACACTTTCTGCAAAGGCAATTTATGCGCTTCAATCCTGGTCTTGCCACACATCTTCGGGCAGTCCCGACCAGGAATTCTCGGCTTGCGGACCCGCGGCCCTGAACACCTCTACGGGGATGCCCGTCAGGTGGGCCATGCCCGATACCGGGTCTATTTTATCCGGACCATCGGCGGCCAGAATATTCACATTTACTCCTTTGGTGCGGCGGGCGGTCTGCATCTTTGAGGCCTGATGGCCCCAGCCATGTGGCAAGGCCACGGTGCCGGGCATCAAATCGGGCAGGAGTTTCAAGGGTAAGCGCACGGTCGCTGTTTGGGAGCGCACATCCACGGTATCTCCATCGGCCAAACCGCGCTTTTGGGCATCTTCGGGATGCATATAGAGGTAATTGGTCTGGCGTTCGCCCTGCACAAAGCCCTCAAAATTATGGGTCCAGGAGTTGTGGGTCGTAACGGCCCGCTTGGTAATCAGTTTGAGATGGTCTTTCAGGGCCAGTTCGCGGGCAAAAGCCGCCTCCAGTTTTTGGGCTTCCTGTTGCAGGATGGCCGGGGCCAGGTCTATCTTGGCATCTTCGGTAGTAACCCGCTGGCCCAGGAAACTTCCTGGCTGATGCGCGGGCCTGGGCAGGCCGTGCGGGTGTTTGAGCAATTTTTTAAAACCCTTTTGTCCGGTAATGCGGAGCAGAAAATTGAGCAAACCTTCCTGGGGGAGCAAGGGCTGCCCATTTGGGGCTTTAGTACGCTTCAGTTTTCGGCTTAGTTCCAGGGTGCGCTGGGCCACTGCCGAGCCAAAGATAGATACCCCGCAAGCCCGGGCCAGGTCCAGGTAAATGGTGGCTTCATCGCGTTGCTCTCCTTCGGGGGCCACTACGGCTTTGGTCGCCTGGAGGTAGGGCTTCACCTGCAAGCCCAGCATCAGGGGAAAGATGAAAGGTAAGTCGGGCCTTTGCAGGGGGCTGGTGCAGGGCAGGACATAATGGGCCATACTGGCCGTTTCACTCATCTGGATATCCAAACAAACCAGCAATTCCAGCTTGGAGAAAGCCTCCCGCAAACGATTGGCATTGGCCATGGTAATTAAAGGATTGCCTCCGGTTACAAAAAGGGCTTTGAGCTGGCGCGGGCCGGGGGTCAGGATTTCGTCGGCCATCACCCCCCCTGCAAAGGCATCATTGACCTTGGTCAGGTTGCCAATCCGGGAGCGCTCGTCTTGCATCAGCAGGCCACGCTTGCGCCCAAATTTCGGGAAATCAATCACCCCTTTGCCTACCAAAGTGCCTCCGCGCCGGTCTAAATTGCCAGAAATGGCATTGATGATTTCCTGAATCCAGAAGGCGAGTGTGCCGTTTCCGCCCATATTCACCCCCGTAGAGCTGTAAAAAGCGGCACCATTGGCTTCCCGGTAGGCTTTGACCATCTCGCGCAGTTTTTCGGGGACAATGTGGGTGATGGGGGCGGTGCGCTCCGGCGGCCAGGCCTGGGCCAGTTCTTGTATATTTTCGTAGCCTTTCATAAAGCGAGCAACACGGTCGGCCTCTACCCCGCCGGTATGGATTAATTCGTGCAGGAAAGAAAGGTAGAAGAAGACATCTGTGCCAGGGCGAATGAACACATGCTCACCGGCTACTTTGGCGGATTCCGTGCGGCGTGGGTCCACAAAAAAAAGCCTGGCCCCCCGTCTTTCCATTTCTTTTAGGTGCTGGGCCGGATTGGGGACTTGTAAAAAACTCCACTTAGAAATGACCGGATTGGCCCCTACCACAATGAGGCACTCCGTGTGATGAATATCGGGAAAAGGCTGGGTAAAGGGAAAGCCATAGACGTGCTGGGCCACAGCAAATTTATTGCTACAATCCTGGGTGGCCGAAGCATACATGCTTTTAGAGCCTAGGCCCGTCATAAAGCCCTGCGCAAAAACGGGGTGCAAGACCCCAAAGCCTGCCGCCGTGCCCACATACATACCTACCGAATTGGGATGTTCCAGTTTGCGGATTTGGTTGACCTTGGTGCCAATCTCAAGAAGGGCCTGTTCCCAGGAAATCCGCACGTGTTGAGTGCCTACCTTCTTGAGGGGATACATCAGCCGGTCGGAAATGTCATAGAGGTGGTGCTGTTTTAGGCCTTTGGCGCAGGCAAAGCCCCGGGTGGCTACGTGCTGGTCATCGGGCCGGATTTGAGTAATTTTGCCATTTTCAACTTGCACTTCCAGGCCACAAAGGGCCTCACAAATCCGGCAGAAGGTATGTTTGGTTTCGGTCATAAGAGATGGACTTTACTTCGGTGAGGTAAAGATAAGGTTTCTCTTAAAATTTGACCCTTTAAGTCCGTAGATTTTCTTTCCAAAGGCGGCCAAAGGCTTTTGTTGCTTCAAATCCAATAGCTATACAAAATCCAGATAAGCAGCCCAAAAAAACTAAGAAAGACCAGGGGATGGGCTCCGGAGCGGCGGGCAGAGGCGATTTCTTTTGCGGCATCTTCGGACAGCATCAGCCGCAGCCGGGCTTCATCTTCTCTAATCTTTTGCAAATGTTCCTGAAAAGCACTCAGGTATTTATTCCGCGTCTCAAAATCGTGGTGGTGTCGCAGGTTTTCGCAGTCGCTCATCAGGCGCTTGTAGTCCTCATCCAGGGCATCCTCAAGCTGGGCAAAGGTGCGAATCTGTTGTTTGGTATCCTTTTTCATGGCCAAAACCCGTTTGCTGTGCATGCTATTTTAGGCTTTTCCCCTTTTTGCGCAATGACTTTTGTCATTTTCCCGAGGCAAGGCAATTGCTTGACCCCGGCCGGAACCACTAACCTTCTCTTAA
>JAAUUB010000198.1 GCA_012031215.1 Microscillaceae bacterium
TAGTCAGAAACCAGGTACGCGGCCAGGTTGGCCAGTTCCTGATGCTCGCCCACCCGCCCCAGGGGGATGGCGTTTTCGGGGCTTAAATTTCTCTACCAAAGATTTGGGCAGGGCTTCTTCGGGAAACAGGCGGCTCCAGGCCCCTTCGGTTGGGAATGGCCCCGGGGCAATGGCGTTCGAGCGGATGCCATAGCGTCCCCATTCGGCTGCCAGGGAGCGGGTGAGGGCCAATACGCCCGCTTTGGCGCAGGCCGAAGGAACCGTGAAGCCCGAACCTGTCCAGGCATAGCTGACACTGATATTCAAAAAAGTACCCGCTTGTTTTTTCTCAATCCAGTCTTTACCAAAGGCCAGAGTGCAATTGTAAGAGCCACGCAGGACAATATCTACAATTGTATCAAAGGCCCGGTGCGAAAGCCGCTCCGTGGGGCTGATAAAATTACCGGCCGCATTGTTGACCACCGCGTGTACGGCCCCAAAGGTTTCCAGGGCCAGGGCTTGCATGTGTTTCACTTCTTCATAGTGCCGTACATCGCAAGCCACCGGTAAGACCTTGCCGCCAGTTTCTGCTACCAGTTCATTGGCGGTCTGCTCGAGAATATTAAACTTACGGCTCGTAATCACGACGTTGGCCCCCAGCTCCAGAAAATACCTGGTCATAGAGCGGCCCAGGCCCGTGCCCCCACCCGTTACCACGATGGTTTTGTCCCGCAAAGCCCCTTCTTTCAGCATTGGTTCTTGGTATCTCATATTTTTTTGAGTTGATTTTGTGATTTTTTTGAGATAAAATAAAATATAAACCACAAGAACAAGCGGAAAGTGATAAAGGTTTTATTGCTTTTTAGAAAAAAGGCCTGCCCCTCCTCAGATGAAAAAGCTTGCCAGCCGGAGCACAAGAATCGCCACCACCGGCACTTTGTCCGCTATTATAGCCATCTTAGCGACAAGCAAGCACCTCGGGCAACAGGCCGAGCCCAGATTTGGCCAATTGATTTTAGGAAAAAATCCCCTTACTTTGAAAGGGTAGTGTCAGCACTTTGTTTAATAAAATATCGCCGGTTTCAGAAAAGCATGAAAGAAAACAAAAGTCGTTTCTTTGAGGATGTCTATGCCGTAGTCAAGCTCATTCCTGCCGGGCGCGTCAGTACTTATGGGGCCATTGCCGAATATTTAGGCAGTAAGGGCAGTGCCCGCATGGTAGGCTGGGCTATGAATGCGGCCCATACCTATCCGGAGGTTCCGGCTCAACGGGTGGTCAACCGACAGGGCTTACTGACGGGGCGGCATCACTTTGCTACGCCTACCCTGATGCAGGAACTGCTTGAGAAGGAAGGGGTGCGGGTAGTAGCCGACCAGGTTCAGGATTTTGCCACCCTGTTTTGGAACCCGGTTCAAGAACTGGTGCTCTAACCTTCTTGCTTCGGAGGCAAAGGCTTCTGCGCAAATGTATTTTTTTGCCCCATCCTTTATCATCATAAAAAAAAACCGGTCTTCCTGGACCGGGTTTTGGGTTATTGCCAGGGACAGGCTTGCTTATTTCACCATCCGGTGTATTGGAACCAGATTAAAGCCCCAAAGTGGAGGTTTTTACTATTGGCCCTTGTGCCCGCCAGCAGGCCTTATGCATTGGGGCATTTTTTGCCAGATGACCTGTTGATGGGTAGTACAATTAAAAAGCTTTTTTTGATTCATCGCCATACATTCACAAATATTGGCCAAAGCGTTCGCACTAATTTTTTCTTTGCCCACAAGCCATTTGTGCCTCCTCCAGAAGGAGAAACGCACTTTATTTTTTAAAATACTGTTTCAAAGGCTTGGTTTTGCATACTAATTCAGAAGCTATTCCATTGGTTATCAATGGTTTGAAAATGAAAATTAATGCGAATAATTACACGGGCAAAGCATTAGTACTTCTTTATTGCTGAGCCTACACTTCAATCAGGTAGCGATGCACCAGCGAAATGGCCATAGCCCCTTCACCCACAGCCGAAGCCACCCGGTTCATGGCCCCCGAACGCACATCCCCGGCGGCAAAAATACCGGGCACACTGGTCTCGAGCAGGTAGGGGTCGCGTCGGTTTTTCCAGATTTTTTTGAAATCGGGCTGCCCCAGCAAATCGCGCCCCGTCAGGATAAAACCCTTGTCATCGGTACGCAACAGGTCTTTTACCCAATCGGTGTAAGGCTTGGCCCCAATGAAGATGAAAAGTGCGGTGGCGGGTACTTCCAGTTGGTTTTGGTCTTGCACATTTTTCCAAACCAGGTGAGTAAGGCGGTCTTCGCTTCCTTTGGCCGCCACCAGTTCGCTGTGGGGCATCACTTCAATATTGGGGCTGGCAGCAATCTGCTCAATCAGATATGCCGACATGGAGGTGCTTAAATCGGGTTTACGAATAACAATCACCACTTTGCGGGCATACTGAGCAAGGTACATGGCCGCCTGGCCCGCCGAATTGCCCCCGCCTATCACATAAACATCCTGGTTGCGGCAGGTGCTGGCCTCCGTATTGGCCGCTCCGTAATAGATGCCTGCTCCCGAGAAATCGGCTACCCCCGGAGCTTCTAACACTCTATAATCTACACCGGTAGCAATGACCACGCTCCGGGCAATGAGGGTACGACCGTCTTGCATGTGTATTTGTTTGTAGTGGTCGCGAAGCACCAAGCCCTCCACCGCTTGGGGGGATAAAAACTCCACCCCAAAGCGCAGGGCCTGGGCCAAAGCCCTTCGCGAAAGCTCGGAGCCACTCAGTCCTTTGGGAAAACCGAGATAGTTTTCAATTCGGGAACTGGTGCCAGCCTGGCCCCGGGGGCGCGGCGTTCAATCAGGAGGGTGTTCAAGCCTTCGGAGCCGCCATACACGGCGGCCGCCAGCCCAGCCGGGCCAGCCCCGATAATGACCACATCATACACCTCCTGCCGGGCCTGGGGCTGCAGGCCTATGCGCTCGGCTATCTGGGGCAGGTCAAAATCCGACATTATACTGCCATCCTCAAATACCAGTAAGGGCAATTGGGCCGCATTGATGCCATAAAGTTGCATCAGGTCTTTGGCTTTTTCGTTGGTTTCGTAGTCCAGCCATTCATAAGGAAACAAATTGCCTGACAAAAAATCCTTGACTGCGTGCGACTTAGGCGAAAAGGATAGCCCACCACGCGCAAGCCACTGAATTCGGGCTGGTAATGGGCCTGCCATTCGTCCAGCAATTCATCTAGCACCGGATACAACTTCTCTTCGGGAGGGTCCCAGGGTTTGAGCAGGTAATAGTCTAGCTGTACTTCGTTGATGGCTTTGATGGCGGCCTCGGTATCTGAGTAGGCCGTCAGGAGCACCCGCTTGGCTTCGGGGAAGAATACCTTGGCTTTTTCCAAAAAAGCGACCCCTTCCATTCCGGGCATGCGCTGGTCGGAAAGAAAGAGCGCGACTGGCTCATTTTTCTTTCGCAATTCGGGCAGCATTTCCAGGGCTTCGGCTCCCGAGCGGGCACTCAGCACCCGGTACTGGTCGCGATAATAATTGCGCAAATCACGCCGAATTGCCCGGAGGACCTGGGCATCGTCGTCCACAGAAAAAATAATAGGCTTTGGCATGGTTTGGGAAAATGGTTCAGAGGTTTGGAAGATAGGTCAGGCAAATCCTCCTTGGCATTTGTTAATAGGCATCTTTGAAAAAAGGCTGACCTTTGGCATTGATATAGCCCCATCGCCCGGTTTTGAGGCTACGCACCCGGGCATAACCTTCCTGAAAAGGCTGGGCCTCAGCAAAAGGGCCGGGAATCACGGTTTTACCTTTATAATTGACATAGCACCAGCCTTTTTCAGCGCGGGCCGGAAACAGGGTTTTGTTCCGGGCAAAATGGTTTGTTGGTATTTCAAGCGGCCATTGCAGGGCCAGGTATTCAAAGGGCAGGACTATTTTTTGGGACTTAGCCTCTACAACTCCCCATTGGCCCTTCTGGGCAGTTAAAAAATAGCGATTGCCGAAGGCAGTGTAAAATCTCCCCTCAAAATCATAAACGGGGGGCAGCACCCATTGCCCGGCCCGATTGAGTAGGCCCCAATGGGTTTGTCCGTTTTGTTCCACCACTACCTGGGCATATTCACCCAAAAAAATCTGCCCCATTTTCAGGGGGGGGGTCTCCAGGATTTGGCCCTCACGATTGACATAGAAAACCTGGTCATTTTTGCGTCCCCGGATAAAACCCTGCTGAAAGGTATAGTCGAGCCATTCCACCGCTTGGGGCAGAGTAGCGACTATGTGTCCCCACTCATCTATAATTTGCCACCGGGCCATAAGTTGGCTTTCGTCCTGACTTACCAGGGCGCGGCCTTCGGCAAAAGGATGCACCTGAGCAAATTGAAAGGGAATGATGACATCGCCTTTGAGGTCTAGGTAGCCCCACTTCTCATCTTTGAGTACGGCCACTTTGCCTTCACGAAAGTTTTGATAAGGATACTTACCCACGACTACATCATACACGGGGGGGATTTTCCATTCTCCGGCATCATCCAAAAATCCCATTTTAAAATTTTTGCCTTCCTTTATGATGGCGCAAACCAGCCCCTGGGAAAACTCACCCAGATATTCGTAGGCAAAAGGAATAATGGCATTGCCAAAAGTATTGATATAGCCCCACTTGTCGTCGCGCCTTACCCGTGCTTTTCCATTCAAAAACTGAAGCTTGAGGTAGGGGGGCGTTTCGGCGATTTTTTCACGGGAGGCCGTATAAATTCTTTGTGCATAAGGCACCAGGGTATGGTCTTCGGGCCTTTCTACTTCGTAGATGCAGGGAATAATCAATTGACCTTGCGCATCAATGGCCCCCCATAAGCGGTTTTTTAATACAGAAAGGCGATTGACCGCGCCCGATTCTCGGATAAGTTCGTAGCGCAAAGACAGGGTGTCGCCAAAATATCGGGGCGTAAAACCCCAAAGCCCGCCGTGGCCATCTTTGTTGCCCCCGATGCAAGCGACTACCCGCCCTTCGCGGGCCGCCGCATAGATAAGGTCATAGTAGGGAGGGAGAAAGAGGTTTCCTTTTTTGTCAATCAGCCCCCAATGCCCGTTGATTTTGACCTTAGCCAAATCGGTGAGGAAAAACGGGCTTCTTCAAATTGCGGTTTGATGACCATTTTGCCTCGGGCATCACTGAAACCCCAGGTGTTACCCAGTCGGTAAGGCACAAATTTTTTTGAGAAAACAAGGGCGATGCTCCGCAAATCAGGCTTAGGGCAATAAAGAAGGCGTAATAGTTATGGTGTCGGTTCATATTGGTTAGAAGGTAAAGCGGCTTGTGAGCCGGTAAAACGTATTTTTAGCAAATGTGTCTAAATGATAGGGACCATAGCGGAAAAAAACCCCTGCTCCCAGGCCCAGGTAGGCTGTATCCAAATATTTGAAGCGAAGCAAATCTTCCAGCAAAAGACCGCTTTCGTAATAACCTCGCCGGGGTATCTTAAAATCAATTTGCTGATGGCGAAACGGGCGGCTAATATCTCCCCAGGCCATACTGTGGGCCAGGGTGAGAGCTGGCCTAAAAATACGAGATTTAGATTTGAAAAGCAATTCTCCGAAGCGGTGTAATAGAAAAACATTCACAAAGCGATTGGATAAAAACTCGTAGAGTTCCATAGTCTGAAAATGATTGGGTTCGTGGGCCGGCATCTCACGGGTGAGGCCCGGGCTGTGGTACAGGAGTGGATAAGGAACTTTACCACTTACCCAGCCTCCCGACAGCGTCGCCTGGGTCTGGCCTATTTTGCGCCATTGGAAGGTGTAAGTCAGGAGCGATTCCCACTTTTGATAGGCGTATTCTCCGCCCAGCCAGTTGAGGCCTCGGGCATAGTGAAAAAGAAAATAAGGTGATTTTGCGCCCAACCATATTTTATATTGGCCAATCCGCCCGTATTGTTCCCCGAAAGCAAAACGCAAGCGCGCCGAAAACTCAGTCAAATGAAAAGACTGACGCTGACGATCGGCCTCCTCATCAAAAAAGGTATAATCGTAGAGGGGGTCTAGGCGAGTGGTGCTCAGCCCTACTTGCACCTGGGTAAAGCGCCAGGGGCGGCCCTCCACCCAGGCCATTCCTTTGCGAAGCCGGTCCATTCGTTCGGTAAGAAAATAGCGAATCGGGCGTGCGAGCAATGTTTGCCGGTCCTGCCCGGCCTGCACGTTGCCCGGCTCTTGCACATCGTCGCTGAAGCCCAGCCCGGCTTTTAAGCCATATCGCCCCGGCATTTGATAGGCCGCCTGTGCCCCATATTTGATGCGCCCGTCTTTAAATCCGTAGGCCACATAGCCCCCCAACTGCCAGTTTTCGTGAAAATCGGCATTGGTGAGCAAGCCCAGCCCCAGTCTCAAGCCCTCAAAGCGATTGATGCGGAGGAGTTGGTGCAGGTCTATATCTACCTTGCCCCAAGGCCAGCGCTGAGTAGCAAATACCTGAGCCACTTTGAGGACCTTGTCAATTTTAACCGCCCGGCCCGCACTGTCCAGGTATTGATAAGTATTTTGCTCAATGGAGCTGAGGCTAACAGGACGACGGGCCTGCCAGAAGGCTTCGGGTTTTCGGGCCGCTTCGGTGGTGATTTCCTGGGTAACTTCGTCAAAATCAGCCGCTTTAAGCATCGGTTCCAGATTTACCTGCTGTACATAGCTTCTGAATACCCCTTGCATGGCTTGCCGGGCAATACTTACCTGCTTGAAGTGCAGGTCGGCGTGCATCTGCACCGGAAACCATTGTTTGTCTTCAAAAAGCTCAAATTTTTGCTCTATCCGAAAGTGCATCAGGGCGTGGGGGTCAAGCGACTGTGCCGAAATATATTGCAGGGCGTAGCCACGGGTATGAATGGCCAGCCGGCCTTCCAGGCCTTCAAAATTTTTATTGGGCAAAGGGCTAAAAGCGATGATGTAGATGCTGTCGGATTGCACCAAAAGCGTGTCTTCAATCTGAAAATCGTATTGGGTGATACTGCCCTGACTAATCGGATTGAGATAAGATTTTTGAAATAAATTTATAAAATCCTGATAAAAAATAAATGGTTCAAGGCTGCCGCAATTGCAAAAAACTGCGGGTCCTGAAATCCTGAAACCCGATTACCCAACACCACCATTTTGCGATGCCAGGGCGCGCGATAGCGATGTTCAGTCACGGATTCGCTCAGGAAAAGATGATGGTCTTTGAGAAAAAGCAGGGTTTCCAGGTCGCTGCTGTCCGAAGCCTGGGCCAGCACCGAATCTGCCCCGGGGGAGGCCTCCAGTTGTAAGTGAAATTTATGATAGGCTTGATAGAGAAAGGAAGGGCGATTTTCGGGATTGTGGCGCCGCCGGTTGCGAGCGGCCATCTGAATAAGCCGATGCGCCGGATTTTCGCCCGAAGCAATCACCACCTCCCGCAGGGTTTGGCTGGCCGGCTGAGCCGAATCGTCAGAAACGTTGCAAGGGCCGCAGGTCCTCGGGCTGGCGCACTTCATACACAAAGGGAGTATAGCCAACATACGTGAAATGCACACTTTGAATGGCCACGCCGACATTCAGCACGAAGCGCCCGTCGATGTCTGTTACGGTGCCGGCTTCTCCCTCATTGACGATTACGTGCACAAAAGGGAGGCTTTGTTGGGTTTGGGCATCCAGCACCTGGCCCTCAAGCCGGATAACCTGCGCGGATAAAAAAGGGCAACAAAAGGCTATTGCGCACAAAAAAAAGCCAAAAACGTACTTATGCTGCATTTCTGGGGTTTTGATTAGAAGCAAAAATAAGCATTTCTGGCTGTAAATTAAACCACTTGCTCAAACCAGGCCCTGCACCACCGCTCCACGGGGCGATTCTACCGAGAACTTCAGCAAAATCGAGTGACTTTGGCCTGGTTCCAAGTTTAAAAACCATTCCAGGTATTCCAGTTCATTTTTTTGAATTCATCGCTGTCTTCTTTGTAGGTAGGCATAAGCAGGTTCACGCTGATTTCGGCATTTTGGGAGATGGGCAACTGGTCCCAAACTACTATTTCTTCGGTCGTTTTTTTTGTGGTTGCTCAGGGTGATTTGATATTCATAAATCATTATCTGGGTTTTTTTGCTAAAAAAGCCTCCTTCCTTCTTTTCGTATTTTTTCAAAAACTGGTGCTTTATTTTCATGTTTTCGTCTATGCCCAGGGAGGTCCAAAATTCTTCGCCTGGGGCAATATGTTCCATTTTTGCCTGGGCCACAAAGTGCTGGTCCAGGAAGATGCTGCTTGTCCCGGCCAGCAAGGGATAATCGGTGTTATTGCGCACTTTGGCTTTCAGATAAGCAAAGGGCGAAAGTTTGGGCACAGAGGTATAGCGGAAATGCGCTTCAAAACTTTCCTGGGTAATGGTGATTTGGTGGTCGGTGGCACCGGTGCTGACGGTATGCTGGCCCGGAGGCTCAAAAAGTACGGCCGTAGTTTGGGAGCTTATGGCACTGGTGGGCTTTTCCAGCATTGCATACGGTTCCGCCGACTCCCCCGAAACTTCCTCCATCATGGGTTTGGAAGACATCATCATTTTGGCCATTCCTGAGGCAGCGCGGTCAACAAGCATGGGTTGCGGCAAGTGCATAGGATTGAAAAGCTGAATGCGCCAGGGGGACAATTCGGGCGCTTGCCCACTGAGGTGGGGGCGAGCCGTCGAGAATTTTAAATTTACCTCCGACCAGTCTTCCCCCGTATTTTGTTGTAACAAAGCATTGTAGGTCAAGTGCATTTTTTTTTGATTCCCCCAAAACCCGCACCTCATAGGCCGGCTTCCAGTGGGCTGCTTGGGCCAGATAGGCAAGACGCAATTCTAAAGTAGCGGCCTCGTGCATTTCTATCACAACTTCTACCTGGCCCTGAGCCATTTTTTTATAGGCTTGCATTTCAGTTCTTTGTTGCTCCAGGCGTTCAGCCTGACGGAGCCAGGTTTCTTTTTCTTTTTGTGCCTGCCGAAGGGCCAAGGCCAGGGCCTCGAGCTGGGAGCGATAGAAGCCAAGAAAAATATGCCATTTTTCCGGGGCAAAATCGTGCTCCTGTTTAGGATTGGGGCTCGTCATCTTAAGGGCCAGTTGTTCTATCACTGCCTCTTCTTTGTGGAGGAGAGCCAATTGGTCATCCAGGGT
>JAAUUB010000199.1 GCA_012031215.1 Microscillaceae bacterium
ATGGGTTTAGCGACCTCAAAATGACCAAAAAGCCGACGATTTGCTGCTGGAGCAAAGAGCCATTGGCAAACAAGTAATGCGCTTGCTGGAACAAGCTGACAACCTGATTGTGGACTGATTCCGGTTGTTCGGATAGTTTTTTGCTGTTTTCCTTAAAAAAATCTTTTTTTCCTGGTCTCTTCACAAATTTTGCTTAGTTAGTATATCGGCGCAAAATTCTGGCCTTTTGCTTACCTTGCATCCCGAATAATTTGTGGGAATTTTTATGATACTAAAGCCATTGAGGGGAGCAAATTTTTCGGGCGATTTTGTGTAGTTGTGCTGATGAGCTTGTTATGGCTCAACGGGCATATCTGCCAGGCCCAAAACACAAACGCCAAAAGCAATTTTGAAAAAGGAGAAATTGAGCTGCACGTGGGCGATTTCAAAAAAGCCCTGCAATATTATTCATTGGCTATTGCTTCCTTTCCAAGGTATCGCCAAGCCTATTTCTCACGGGGAAAAGCACAGGTACATCTGCAAAAATATAAAGAAGCTCGCCAGGATTTTGCGCAATGTTTGCGCATCGATTCTTCATTTGTGGAAGCTTTCTTTTACTTAGGCATTATTTCTTACCAGGAAAATAATTACGAGGAAGCCATCCCTTTTTTTGACCAGGCCATTGCCCGCCAACCTAACTATGGCATTGCCTATAACTATCGGGCGGAATCCTATCGCGAACTGGGCCTTAACCAAGCGGCCATTGCCGACTACACCGAAGCCATACGCTGCCAGCCCCAAAATGCAACCCTCTTTTATGGACGGGGGCGATGCTATCTTGAAATTGAAAATTTCCTTCCGGCCATTGAAGATTTTTCGGCGGCCATTCGCCTTGAACCGCGCAAAATAGAATACCATCGTTTTCGGTCGGAAAGCTTTTTCTTGAAAGGGCAGTATGCCCAGGCCGCCCAAGATTTAGCCTGGATAAGCAAGCATTTCCCGGAAGCCTTTGAATTGTATGAATGGCGCTTGCTGGCATTTTGCCAGGCAAAAGCCCAGGATTTTCTCGGAGCGGTAGCCTCTCTGAGCCAGGTTTTGGCCAAGACCCCCATGGATGCCGAGGCCTGGGCTGAGCGGGGCGAAAACTACTGGCAGCTCCGGCAGGCAGAGGCCGCCCTCCACGATTTTGAAAAAGCTAAATCCCTGGCCACTGAAAATCCAGCCTATGACTGGGCCATTGGGCAGTTGCTTTTGCAACAAAAATCCTATCAAGCGGCCATTCCGGCATTGCAGCAAGCCCGGCAGGCCTATCCTGAGCGGGCCGAAATCTGGTATGGCCTGGGAGAGGCACTTTATCATCTTCGCCAAAAAGCGGAAGCCAAAATATATCTCATGGAGGCCGCCCGCCTTCAGTATCCCGCCGATAAGATGCTCCCGGCTTTGTATCGCCTGGCAAAAAAAGGCTACAAGCTACCTTAAATTTGCCAGCATCGCGGGCCAGCATACCCCTTTTGTCAAAAAAATAGCCAAAAGCCTGCGCCAAGATTAATAATAAGAAGTCATATCCTTTGAGACCCTAATTCTTGCGCTATTTTTGTAAGAAGTATGAAAATTGTTTTGCGATAATTCTACACGGTATGATGAAAAATGCTCATTTTGATATGCCAGCGGGCAAAAAGAAACTTTATCTTCACAAGTGGTTTTGGTTCGGTGGATTTATGGCTTGGCTGGGAATGGGCTTTTTACCCGCCCTGGCTCAAAAGCAAAAAATCGTTTACGTTTCCACCCCGGGCGAATTGATAGAGCAAATTGCGCCCGACCGCATTATTCGGCTCAAGAGTAGCTTATTTTTGCTTTCAGAAACAAACTTGCGCACCAACAATCCTTACGTAAACCTTCGCTACGACAAAGAAGGCCTTGCCATTGAGATTCGGCAGGTAGATAACCTCAGCCTGATAGGGGAAAAAGCGATGAATGTAAGGCTCATTCATAATGGTCGCAATCAAACTATCCTTAGCTTTACCGATTGCAAAAATCTCAGCTTGCAAGACCTGGAAGTAGGCTTCGGGGCTGGGCCGCGTCCAGCCGAGGGTCGGCTACTGGTTTTTCAAAATGTCAAGGGACTGAATCTGTCAAATTTAAGGCTTTGGGGGGGGGAGCCGCGAAGCCCTGCGCCTTGTTTCGGTGCAAGAAGGGAAATTCAACAATTTGCTTATCAGCCATTGTACCCAGCATGCCCTCACCTTGCTCAATTGTGGGCAAATAGACCTAATGAACTGCCATTTTGTGGGTAATCGGGGTTTAGACTTGCTCAATGTATTGGCTTCCGAAAAGATTAATCTGGAAGCCTGCCGGATAGAGTATAACCAGACAGGCAAAGGGGCTGAGTACGACAGCTACGCCCTCATCAACGCCCCCCTGCCCGAAGGAACCTTGGGCCCAGTTTATTTTTAAAAATGCCTCATTTTGGCCAATTATGCCCAGTATTTCTGTCGCTCGGTTACGGCCGCTTCACTGAGCGAATGTCAGGTGGAGTATAATATTTTTGTGCAAGGCTACAACAGCAATCCTTAAACCCCTTAAAAGCGGAGTTTCACCGACTCAAATAAGGCTTTGCCGATTTTTTTTTGTCGGGCCGCATAGGTAAGAGAATTTTCGCTAACTTTAAGCCGTTTTTAAAGGGCCGAATCCTACACAAGCAATTTTTTTGAGGAATGTGTACTAAATTTTCCGCCAAATCCTTTCTGTTCATCCTAGTGGGCCTGCTCAGCCTGAGTGCTTGTGTAAAGGTTTCCCATTCCTCGCTTGCTATTCCAAACGATGTTTTCTTTGCCTCTCGGGCCAATATCCTGCGTGCTACCTATCAAGTACCCAACTGGAAAGACATCATGCGGGATGAGTTCTCGATTGATGTAGAAGCGGATACCACCCCCCGGACCAATTTTCTGGCCAGTGGCAAATCTTATATCTTTGGAGATATGACCAAAGGCGAGCAAAATTATGTTGCTTTTGCCATTGACATTCGAAACCCCAAAAGCCTTGAACGCTTCATCACCACCCTCAACCCGGAATTGGAAGTAGGCACTTTCAAAAAAATTCGCTATCTGGTTAAAAACAAAAGTTTGCTGGCCTGGTCGCCCACCACCCTTATCCTCATTGATGCCCCCCAAGCGGCTACCGAAGAAGTGCTGGTAAAACACCTTCAGAAAATTGGCTCCATTAAAAATAACCAGGCCCTCATCGTGCAAAATGAAAATTTTAAGCAGGCCCTGCGCAATGACTATGATGTGGCCTTGTGGATAAACGCCGGAGAAATCAGGCACGCCCCCAAGTTCAAAAAATTTGCCGAATCTGCCGGACTGGAACAAAGCCATATCCACGTACAGGCCAATTTTGATGAAGGCCTGATTAGTACCTTGATGCGCTTTTATCCTACTGAAAAACTTTACGATACCTATCGGAATCTGCTGGCCAAATCTGTGAATAAATCTTTGGTGAGCCGCGTGCCTATTCAACATCCCGCTGCTTTGCTGGGAGCCGCCGTCAGTCCGGTAGGGATGGGCAAAGTGATTATTGACATAGGTTGGCTGGAAAAAGCCAAAAACCTGGCCGATGCCACCACAATGGGCCTGGGTTATTTTTTGGCATTGTTGAGTGGCGATGTCGTCATTGCCTTGCCTCCCACAGCCCAAAATAAGGAGTCTAATGTGGATTCGCTGCAAAATCTGTCCACTTCTGATTTTGTGCTGGGCCTAGGCCTGCGCCAGCCCGATATGCTAGACAGCCTGTTTAATGTGTTGATACGCAATGGCTTAATGGAAAAGAAAGAAGGCTACTACGATTTCTTTGGGGGAAACTTTGTGATGCCTACTGACAGTGCGGTTTTCATCACCAAAAGCGAAACCATCCGCGAGGACTTTATCCGGGGCCTGGTCATAGAAGACCCCGCCATCATCGAGATGGCAAATGAAAATTGGTTCATGTTGTATGCCGATGCCGGGCTGGGAGCCAAAAACTTTAAAGGCAAAGATATGGTGCGTGAGATTGCCCGTAATTTGTTGCGCAATCCGAATGTCAAAATGCAAAAAACAGAGATTACTTTTGCCCGCACCGGAGGTAAAAAAAGCGGGGGCGAATCCCGGGTTTGGCTCAGCGACCAGGAGGTCAATTCTCTTTTGGCGATGCTGGAGGTCTTGAAAGAAGTGGTATTCCAAACCAAGATTCGCCTTGACCCCAATTACTATCCTGACTATATCCCCGAAAAGAATTAAGTCTTTTCTCACATTTTCCTACTTCTGACCTCAGCCGGGAAGATAACCAGGGGCCCCATCTGCCTTACATAAAACCAGATTTTTTTGCTATCTTTGCCTACACTGTTTTTAAAAACATACTGCCATGCATTTATCAAGCTTATTTTTGTTTTTCAATCTGGGTGGTCCAGAAATCTTCTTAATTTTCCTGGCCCTTTTGCTGCTTTTTGGGGCCAAAAAAATTCCTGAACTGGCCCGTGGACTGGGGCGTGGAATTCGGGAATTTAAGGACGCCACCCGCGAGGTAAAAGACCAGATAGAAGACGGCATCCGCGACGAGGACGAAAAACGCAAAACGAAAGCCAACTAATCTTGCGTACACCTGCCTCACACGCCCAGATTCGGGAAGCCTTGCAAAAGGAGACATCACTATGTCTCAATTGCTGGCTTATTATCTGCAAAACATAAAAGCCAATCATCATCTCAATGCTTTTGCGGAAGTGTTTGTGGAAGAAGCAAAAGACCAGGCGAGCTTGATTGACCAAAAAATAGCGCGCGGAGAAGCAGGAAAACTGGCGGGCCTGGTGGTGGGTATCAAGGACTTATTCAATTATGCTGGCCATCGGATGCAGGCCGCCAGCAAAATTCTGGAAGGGTATGTAGCGCCTTATCACGCCACGGCCCTTGAGCGTCTTTTGCAGGCCGATGCCCTGATTATCGGGCGACAAAACTGCGATGAGTTTGGAATGGGCTCGGCCAATGAAAATTCAGTTTATGGACCAGTGCATAATCCACTTAACCCCCTTCATTCGGCGGGGGGGTCTTCGGGGGGTTCGGCGGCGGCGGTAGCGGCCCAGATGTGCCAGCTTTCCCTGGCTTCCGATACCGGAGGCTCGGTGAGGCAGCCGGCTGCTTTTTGCGGTCTATTGGGGCTAAAACCGGGCTATGGACGCATCTCCCGGCATGGGCTTACGGCCTATGCCTCTTCATTTGATTGTGTAGGATTGATAGGGCAATACCCCGAAGACTTGGCCCAGGTACTGGAAGTGATAGCCGGGCCCGATGAATGGGACAGTACCGCCAGTCCATACCCTCTGGCCGCCTATACAGGAAAGTTATCGAGCGTATCTTCCAAAAAGATTGCTTTTTTTGAAGAAATTCTTGACAATGGAGAAGGCCTACAGCCCGAAGTCAAAGATGCTTTTCTGGCCAAGATAGCGCAGCTTGAGGAACAAGGCTATCAGGTAGAAGGTATTAAATTTCCATTACTCCCTTTCTTATTACCCGTTTATTACCTGCTCACCACCGCCGAGGCCAGTAGCAACCTGGCACGCTACGATGGGATTCGGTATGGTTTTCGCTCTGAATTGCAACAAGCTGAGTTACTGGACGGTCTTTACAAAAAGACCAGAGCAGAAGGCTTCGGAAAAGAAGTAAAAAGACGCTTAATCTTGGGGACTTTTGTGCTGAGTGCCAACTACTTTGATGCCTATTACCAAAAAGCGCAAAAAGTAAGGCGGCAAATCCGAGAAGCCACCCAGCAGGTCTTGAGGCATTATGATTTCATCATTTCGCCTACCACCCCAAGCACGGCTTTTGAGTTGGGAAAACCACGCCAAAATCCGGTAGAAATGTATCTGGAAGATATTTTTACGGTGCAAGCCAATGTAACAGGAATTCCGGCCATTTCTCTTCCTATTGCTTATGATGCCCGGGGTTTACCCATTGGGCTGCAAGTGATGGCAAATTTTGAAAAAGAGTATGAATTGCTTGCTTTTGCCAAAGAACAGTTGGAGGATAAAAAAAACTAATTATCTTCGCGGCAGTTTAAAGTAAGATTTACAGAAAAATAAATTCTTTTGTCTGGGATGTAATCAATTAATGGTATGAAAAATTTACTTTTTAGCCCGGCATCATTGGCCGGAATTTTATTGTTAGCCTGTATTTTGCTCTCCGCCTCCACACTTTCTGCCAGCACTGACCCCGATTCACTCGAAATCAACAATGCCCAATCTTCGGACCGCCCCCAGGCCGAAGCGGCCATCGATTCCCTCTTTTCTTCTTTGCTAAAAGATTTTGTGCCCACCCTCCATCCGGCAATGGTGCGCGACCGCCTGGCCTGCATGAAAAGCCAAATCCAGATGACCTACCACGAGGATGTGATGGGATGGATTAAATTTTATACGGTTAAAAACCGGGACTATACCCAGCGCATTCTGGAACGGAGCACCTTTTATTTTCCTATTTTTGAAGAAGCCCTGGCCCGCCACGGCATGCCCGATGAATTAAAATATTTGTCTATTGTAGAGTCGGCTTTGCGCCCGGAGGCCGAATCGTGGGCCGCGGCGGCAGGCCTTTGGCAGTTTATTCCCTCCACGGGCAAAGAATACGGCCTGGAGCAGGATTGGTTTATTGATGAAAGAATGGACATTTACAAATCTACGGATGCGGCTTGCCGCTATTTGAAATTCTTGTATAAATATCACGGCGACTGGCAACTGGCCCTGGCCGCCTACAACTGTGGGCCCGGGCGTGTCAACTGGGCCGTGAAGCAAGCCGGAGGCAAAACGGCCAGTTTCTGGAAAATTTACAACTTTTTGCCCCGCGAAACCCGCTCCTATGTCCCGGCCTTCATTGCGGCCAGCTACGCTATGAAATATGCCGATGAGCATTTTATTCAGGCCAAAAATCCGCAGACATTTATCCCCTCGGATACTCTCCTGGTAAGCCAGTTTCTGAATCTGGAAGAATTTGCCCGCCAGATAGAAGTGCCCGTGGAACAAATGCAAATGCTCAACCCACACCTGCGCAAGAAAGCCATTCCGGCTTATAAGAAGAATTATCCATTGCGCTATCCCGCCGCCAAACGCGAATTGGTGCAGGCAAACCGGGTGGCCATTTTACAAGCCTGCAACCGGGCTTCACTTCGGGAAATGCCTTATACCGCCGGAAAAACCGACCTGAGCAGTACCACCGAGGGTAAAAAAGCCCTCACTCATACCGTAAAAGCCGGAGAATCTATCAATTACATTGCGCTCCAATACAAAGTGGCCGGGAGCAGCATCCGGATTTGGAACCGCCTTGCCTCAGATTTGATTTATCCCAATCAAAAGCTGACCATTTGGGTAAAAGCAGAAGAGAGCCCCGCCAAACCTGCCCCGGCAGAGGTGGCGCAGGAAGCCGCTCCCTCCAAGCCTTGATTGGTAGTAAAAAAATATGTCGAACCGCAGACCACCCGGCTGCGGTTTTTTATTGTGTGTCAGTGTGAGGTATCTTCACGAGGGTTTTTAAAAGAAAGAAGGCCATTTTTAATGCTTTTTTTGCCAGCAAAAAGCCGGGAGATGCCCAAAAAAATTAACCAGGCACCCCCCCCCTTGAAATTAAATTCTTTTTTTTGGTTTAAGGCAAATTCTTTTCCTTTGCAACTAAAAATTTAATTAAACCATCAACAAATCGTGAAAAAGAACCAAACAGGTGGGAGTTCCCGGCTTTCATACGCTAGCATGTGTCTTTTAGGCCTTTTGCTGGCCGGAGGTATTTTTCTGTTTCCGGGATGCATAGAGAAGCCCGCCGCCGACGGAAAGCTGGGCGCCAGTAGCCTTCGCAGTCAGGGAGGCCTGTTGGAAATTGTGGTGGTAATGGATACGCTGCAATGGGAAGGCCCCATTGGAGAGGCTTTGCGGAGTGTGTTTATGGAGGCCGTGCCCGGCCTGCCCCGCGACGAGCCCCGGTTCAAATTATTGTCGGTAGAGCCCCGCAGTTTCAATCGTTTTTTGAAACAGCACAATAATGTGATGTTTATAACAGTATTTGACGACAACAGCCCCGGCAGCAAAAGGATGAAATCTTATTTTACCCGGGAATCGCTGGCCAATATCCGCCAAGATACCAGCCGTTTTGTCTTGGGCAAGCGTGATGAATTTGCCCGGGGGCAAAAGCTCCTGTACCTTTTCAGCAATAATGCCCGGGAAATGATTCAGCGGATTCGCAGCCAGCGCAATCGCTTGCTCGATTACTTTTACCAGGCCGAGCGTGCCCGGCTCACGGCACGATTGCTGGGGGAAGGCCGTTTTGAAAATGCCCGCTTGGGGGAGTTGATTCAGAAAAAAACAGGCCTGCAATTGCAGATTCCTGAAGGTTTTGCCAAAGCCAAAACGGATTCCAACTTTCTCTGGATTCGCGAAAAAGGCAATCCCTATGACCGCAGTATCACCATCACCTATGGACAATACTCCTCCCAGGAAATGTTTGACACGGCCCAAATCATTCGCTGGCGCGAGCATTTTGGCTATAAATTTATGAACGACAACCCGGAGCGGCGGGCCTATATGAGTACCCAAAATGCCATGGTTCCGCTAGAAGCCCGCCCGGTGCGCCTCAATGGCAAATTTGCGATGGAATATCGGGGGCTTTGGATGCTCAAAAATATGTCGCAAGGCGGACCGTTTTTGGGCTATGCCTTTGTAGATGAGAAAAAACGCCGCTTCTACTACGTCGAGGCCTTTTTGTACGCCCCTACCGAAAAACACCGTCGGGTGATGTTTGAGCTGGAATCAGTACTTCATACGCTGAAATATTAGGGTTTGGGAGAATGAAAAAAAGGTGGTTTTGAGAAAAATCACCTTTTTTTATTCTGGGCTTGCATACCACAGGGAATTTTCCGGTTCTAAAATTTTCTTTGCTTTTGCTTTTGATATAATTTATCAGAAATTTTTTTAAAAATAAAAAAAGGCTTATACTTGACTATATATTCAATCAACAAATTCAAA
>JAAUUB010000200.1 GCA_012031215.1 Microscillaceae bacterium
GTTCCTTTTCTTCTACTCCTAGACCTAAAAATCCTGCCCGGCAACAAAAGAAACCACTCAAATTTTTTTGAAAAAAAGCTGTTGGATATTCAATTTCGGGATTTTAGCCCGGAGGAGTTGGCCTTTTGGCAAGAAAAAGGAAAAATTGACCCAAAAACACTAAAAGCCAATCGTGTGCAAGCCGTGGCATCTTTCTGTGTCCAAACCGGAGAAACCCGAATCCGGGAATTTAAAGACCTGCGGTTTGTGTTTGCTTACGAAATAGTGCCCCAGCAGGCTTACAAGCTCTACATGCCCAAAACCGAGCACCGGGTTTATGGTCAGGCCAAAACGGTCTTTTTGCCCAGTCTGGCCCCGGCCCGCATTCATATTCACCCCGAATATAGTTATGCCTTTGGCCTGAATACCTTAGACAAAAACCAACCCGCTTTGCTCTGTGCGGGCGAACCAGATTGCCTGGCCCTCAAAGCGGCCGGCTACAATGCCTTTACCCTGGGAGACGAACGAAGCCAGTTGCCTACGTATGTTTTAGAAAAATTGGGCTGGACAGAAACACAACTTCCTGCCCGATTGCGGATTTTATATGACACCGATTTTACAGGCTTGCAAAACGCCCGCAGAATAGCCCACCATTATGGCCTTACCCGGCTTTCCTTGCCCAAACTCGCACAGCAAAAGCATCGTTCTCAGCCAAAACCAGCACAAAATGACCTTTGTGATTATCTGCAACAATATGGTTGGGATGAAGCCATACAAATCTGTTTGAG
Source organism: Microscillaceae bacterium (assembly GCA_012031215.1). GTDB lineage: Bacteria > Bacteroidota > Bacteroidia > Cytophagales > Microscillaceae > JAAUUB01. The sequence continues at coordinate 768 of JAAUUB010000200.1, forward strand.
CGAACAAAGACATGAAACCCAAGATTATGTTCTTGAAAATATTCCTGTAATTGAGGTAAAACAATACCTTCACGAACAAAGCCGTCTGCTGGGTGCTTTCTTAGAAAAGCACCCAAAAATACAATTGGAAGCCCCCGCAGGCACGGGCAAAACCTACACCCTGCTTACAGACCTGCCCCGAGAAGCCCAAAAACCCCTCTTGCTGGCGGTGCCTTTTACTATTCAGGTGGCCCAAATTGAACAGGAATATGCGCGCAATGTGCCCCAGATGGTCTGTTATGGGCATTTACAAGGGCAAAACACTGCCGAAGAACTCCAGGGCTGGGGACCAAAGGTGGGCTGGGTAACGGTCTGTACGTATGACCGTATTGAAACTGTTTTTGCCCAGATGCAAGCCACTTATGGAGATAATATCATTGTAGCCATAGATGAAAGCCATCTCCTCACCAGCGAATATGCCTACCGAACGCCGGCCATACACCGGGTTTTGCAAACTTGCGCCCAGGCAAAGCAAGTGATTTTACTTTCTGCTACCCCTGATTATGCTTATTGCCGCTTTCATGGCTTCCGGCTTTTGCGTTTCCACCGTCAAAAAAACCCATCCATTACCGTTCAGCCTATTGACTATGAAGGGGAGGCCAAACAAGCTTTGCTCACACTCCTCAGTCAATCCCGACACAACTTACCCAGGGAAAAAACCTGTGTCATTCGCCTTAATAACAAAGTTTTGGCTAAGGCCATTGCCCGGGTTCTAATAGAAATGGGGCATTACCAAAAAGCAGAAATAGATTTTGTATTTAGTGAAAAGAGAGTAGGCAGCCATACCCCGAGCAAAAAGGCAATTATTGAAAAATCATCCATTCCGGCTACCGTCAAGCTCCTCTTTGTAACCGCTTGTTTTGACTGCGGCATCAACATCCTGAACCAAAATATTGGGCGTATTATCAGCTTTGAAACCCAAGCGACTGACCATTGCCTTGATACCCTGCAGCAGTTTGTGGCCCGCTTTCGCCGGCTTTCTCAGGCTGAGCTTTGGGTCTGCAAGCCTGCCCGACTACGCCAGCTACCACCTATGCGGCCCAAAGAGCAACTTTTTGCCCGTTTGCAAAAAGATGCCCGCAACAAACTGGCTTTGCTGGCCTTCACTGACGAAGCCACCCGCCTGCACCTGGAACGCGACCTTTGGCAAATGCAACAAAACGGACTGCAAACGCCCCGCACACCCGCCTACCTGAAACAAAACGCCGATATTTCGGCCCTTCACAAGCTAGTTCGTAAGGAAGGAGAAAGCTATGCAGTCAATTACCATTACATTCGCTTTGCCCTCAAAGAATATGAGCGTAAAAATCTGGACAGCCACACATTTTACAATTGGTTGAAGAAAAAGCTGCCCAAAAGCACCTTCCTGAATACACGCTTGCTACTGGCCGATAATTCGCCAGCGGCCCAAAATGCCTTGAAAAAGGTGATGCACAGGGAAAAGGAAAAAAGGCAAGAGACGTATGAAAAAATAGTGGATGTGCTGGCCCAGGCCCCCGAAGTCCTGTTGAACCGGGTGTACCACGATTTTAAAGAAATGGCGCTCCGAAAAAAAATCAAACAACATTTTTTAATCCGGCCCAAACCTGATTTGCCTTCCTGGGAAAACCTGCTGGGTGATGCCAAAACTACTTATTGGGAAGAGTTGACAGTGCAGATAGCCCAACGATATTTTGTGCTGAAAGATTTTTTAATTTCAGCCGATAAAATCATCTCCTTGCTCAAAAATCATGGTTCCGAAAGTCGGTTTGTCCTGCTGACCAAAACCCTGACCAACCAATACCTTTTATTGGCCCATGACCTATATCCCAAGACTTGGCCCGACCGCCGCCAAAAAGAAGATGCCGAATGGCTGCAGCTACTCCGCCAAGAAGGACAAACCCTCAAAGAAGAGATGCCTATCCATCCACAAAAAAAATCACGGGATTTGGAAGAAAAAGAAAAAATAGCGCAGAAAAACTTAACCGAGGCCCAAACCGAAGTGCAACATTGGCAGCAAGCACTGAATACATTTGAAATCAACCTGGCCCATGGCGAAAAATGCAAAACCGAAAGACGCGCTGCACAACGCCGCTATCAGGCGGCCCAAAACCGACAAGCACGGTGCCAGTACGCATTGACACAAATCCAACAGCAAAAAGAGTGTCACATCATCCAGGCGTGGGAGATTAATGCCCTCTCAGAGCATCTTAACCGCCTTCGTCCCCATAAAAGCGACTGGCAAGGGCCGCGCACCAATTTACGCCTTTTACGCAGTCTGTTTGAAATAGAAACCGAAAAACGCCTTGTACAGATTAAGATAAAAGAAGACGAAGCCCCCCGATATGAGGAGAAAACCCTGGTTAAAATTGGGGCAGCTTTGGATTTGCCACAGACCCTGCAAAAGCTGGGCTTCAGCAAAAAGGAGGCCCAAGCCCACTTGGCTCATGTGCACTATCAGATGGCATTAGATGCCGAAGCTTTTTTGGCAAAAAAACCGTCAAAAAAGAAAGAAGCCACTATAGAAATACAAATCTATAGCCCAGAAACGCGCGAAACTACCTCAAACTTACCCATTCTCAATGCGGAGGGCTATCCGGCGGTTTGGGCTTGAGGTGTAGTATTGGGTTTGGGATATTTCCAACGCTTATGCGACCAAAGCCAGTTTTCTGGTTCGGCACGCACGAGCCTTTCCAGGGCCAGGGCATAGTTTTCAATAATAAATTGTGCCTCTGCCGGGTAAGGAGGTGCAGCCAGGGGCTCAAAATAAATCTCGTAATACCCTCGGCGGAGGCGGTGCATACCCACAAACAAAACCGGGTATTTGGTCATTTGGGCAATTTTTTCTGTGCCTGTGTAAAAAGCTGTATCCAAACCCAGAAAACAGGTCCATAAGACTTTTTCGCTTTGGTGGGGGCATTGGTCGGCTACTGTGGCAAACATCCTGACAATTTCGCGGCGGTGGATAATCTCGCGCAGGGTTTTTTTCATAGGGATGGGATGGCCCCCAAAACGGCTACGAATGTGAAGCATGAGCTTCTCAGCCGCAGGATTAGACAGAGGCTTGTAGATGGCATCCGCCGGAAGCTGAAAATGACTGGCACACCGAAGCAGTATCCATTCCCAATTGCCGCTATGGCCAGTCATAGTGATGACCGAAGTGCCTTTTTTGAGGTAATCCCCCAATACTTCCGGATTACGAATCTTAATGCGTTGGGCCAAGGCCTCTGGGCGGATGCGATAGCCTTTGACAATTTCGACCATTACCTCGGCGAGGTGAATATAGAAACGTCGGGCAATTTGGTGAATCTCCGCAGGTGATTTATCCGGAAAAGACCGGCAAAGATTTTCCCAAACCACCCGTCGGCGATAGCGCAAGCCATAATAAGCCAGCAAGAAAATCACATTGGCCAACTGATAAAGTGCCCATAAAGGCCAGCGAGAAAAAAAGCGTACCAATAAAATCATGGTTGGGGGCATTTGTCGCCTTATGTTGACTACAAAACTATAAAAATGTAGGGGCTAAGCCAGCAAAAAAAGCCCGCCTGGAAACCAGAACGGGTTTTTTATACGGGATTCAAAAAAAACAGCTTGTAATGGCTAGGCTGCCGAGGCGGCCTCCGGATTTTCTTGGGTGTAGAACTGCCTTTCCATCTGGGTAATCAGATGATAAAACTTCTGGTCAATGACATTGACTCCTTCGGCTTTTTGCTGTTCACCCATCCGGGCCAGGCTTCGCTTATAGTGGAGCAAAGCCGTAGAAATAATTTTTAAATCATCCAGACTCACATTCAGTTTGGAGCGGCTGGTGCTTGTTGGGCTTTCTGTATTTTCGTATTTACCCCCCGTTTGCGCGCTCAGCTCGGGGGCACTGACCGGCAGGGTAGCTGGTCTTTGAAACATATCCGCAATCCTGACCAGGATAGATTTGGGAGAAACAAAAGTCATCGTCGCCATTTTTTTTTCGTATTAGAAGGTTTGAGAAATTCGGAAAATTTAAGTTCTGGGCAAAGCCTCCAATTGCTTTTGCAGGCTTTGATTTTCGGTTCTGAGTTGTTGCAATTCCATTTCCAGTTGGCCAATCCTCTCGAGAAGCTGTTGCGAAAGCTGCTGAAAAGTTCGGTCAATCAATTCTTTAATTCTTACCGGGGCCTTGCTGGCCGAAGCCGGGCTTTGGTTGGAGCTTGTGTTTTTATTGATGGTCCAGACCACTTCTCGCGGATTTGGATTCAGGTTTTGGGCTTGCATTGTTTTTTTCGTTTTAGAGGTGAAATAAATTACATAGAAGTAGTCGGCTATTTTTTGAGCATCACGACCATTATAAAAAGTCCCATCACAGGCATCATCACCATCAGGCCATTCATTAGCCAGAGCGACCACCAGCCGCCAATAAGCCATTCAAACCATTTGGTATAGAGCACCAAAATCACCGCATCGAGATAGAGCGTAATAGCTCCCGGACAAAAAGCATTGTCCCACTGTTCTTCGTGAAAAAGCACAATCACCATCAAGACCGAGATGGCCAGGCCATACAAAGTAGCATCCAATTGCACATCGCCCGAAAAAGTGCTTTCGGGTACGGAAAGCATAAAACAGTTTTTGAGCACCAGCACATTGAAGGCCAGAATCAGAAACAGCACTGTCCCTTTAATGGCCGAGGAGGTAAACACGTCGGCAATCGCGGCACTCTGTACACTCTTAAGTTCTGTTTTGCGTTTTGTTCGTTTTTGTGTTGTAACCATTGTTTTTTCATTCCTGCGTTTTTCGTTTTACCATCAGTTTGAGCCAGGCCATCTCTTGGAGTGAAATTCCTGATTTTCAGGCCCTATTGTTTATTTAATTAACAATTGTTAATTTTGTAAACAAATATAGGGCAATAAATTTGAATTTGCCAAACAATCAAACAAAAATGTTATGTTTTTTAACAAAAATTTACGCTACCTCCGCCGACACCAAAAAAATGGCCTTAGCCAGGCCCAAATGGCCCAGCAGCTACGCATTAGCCGGGCGGCCCTGGTGAGCTACGAAAACGGCCACGCCGAACCCAACCTGGCTTTGCTCAATGGCATGGCCCGCTTTTTTGCGGTGAGTTTAGAGGAATTGGTCAATGAAGATTTATCCGGCCAGCCCGTATTGCGGATGCCGGAAGCTTGCACAGGAAGGCAGGAAGAAATTTGAAATGAAAAAACCCTGGTGTAGGCCAGGGTTTTTTATTGCATTGGCGCATGATTTTTTAAAATTCAAAGGGAAGTTGATTTTTCAGCGGCGGCCAGTTGCTGCATTTCCCGAAGCCATTTCTCGGCGGCGGCAAAATCCCGAAAATATTGCTGTATCAGATAACCTTTCAGCTTTTCATTGCTGGATTTAGCGGCCTGCACCGTATTTTGCAATGCGATTTTAGAAGACATTTCGGCATAAAAACGTTCGGAGTGGATATTGGCAAAGCATTTTTGGCCTGGATAGCGAATGAGCTGCTGGGACTGCGGAAACCATTCTTTCATCCACCAAAGCACCGCCTCAGTATTGAAAACCTGTACTTCCTTTTCGTCAATAATCCAGTAATTGACCTGGTGGGCCTGGGCCACTTCCAACAAGGCATTCCAGGCTTGCTGAGCAGTCTCGAGAGTGGGTGCCTGACGACCTTTGATTACCAAAATACTTTGGTCTTGGTGGAGGTAAATTTGATAATCGCCAAAGGACTGTACCAAATTGTAATCTTGCATAATGTTCGAAACGTTAAAAAAATTAAATGTCTAAAAATTCTTCCAAAACCCGATTAAAGACTTCTGGATTTTCCAGATTGGGCATGTGGCCTGCATTTTCTATTCTAATACGGTGCGAAGACAAAATTTCTTCCATTAAGAAAGCAGCCATCCGCTGAAAATCTTCAATGTCTTCTTCACCAGTAATGATTAGTGTAGGAGCCTCAATGTGGGGCAATAGCTGGCGGGTAGGGGGTTGGTAGGCAGGCAAGAGCCGGGGGTCCGTCAGGTGAATGCCCGAATAGTCGCGAAGCATAGTTTCCAGGCTTTGGGTATGGATATTGACCACCACAGGCTGTAGCAGGGGATTCTTGGCCCAGGCCAATTTGGCTTTAAGCGGGCCTTTCTCACGCCCGGTCTGGTACACCTCCCTAAACATTTGTCGAAAATCCTCCGAATAATCAGCAAAGCCCTGCACGTCGGCATCTACGGCTACCAATTTAGCCACTCGCTGCGGATGTCGGGCCGCAAAACCCAGCACTACATTTCCCCCCATCGAAAGCCCCACCAGGTGAGCCTTCTCTACATTCAAAAAATCAAGAATGGCTTGCAAATCTTCATCCGGGGCGTGGGGAACTGGCTCGCTTGCATAAGTTGATTGCCCAAAGCCCCGTACATCATAACGAATTACCTGGTAGCGGGCCGCAAAATAAGCCCATTGTGGCTCCCAACAACGACAGTCTATACCCAAGCCATGCACAAACACCAGGGGAAAGCCCTGGCCGGCAGTTTCAAAGAAAAGATGGGCCGAGGAAGTTTTTAAGAATTGCGCTTGTGTCAGGGTCATTGGTAATTTTCCCAGAAAAAATTTAAATCTAAATATGCGGATAAATCGATATATGCCCAAAAAGTTTCCCAATACCGCATTTATTTTATCAAACAGCCCGTATCTGGCCTTTCGAAGGCTTGTTTTTCTGCACTTCCTTTATTTGTTTAAATTTGCCTGAATGTCGGAACATCCATCTCTTCCCCCTGACTTTGTGCAACGCGAGCAAGACCGCCACCCCCAGGACTGGCCCCGCCTGGAAGCAGCCTTGTCTCAGCCTTCTCCTGTTTCGGTGTTTGAGAATCCGGCCAAGGTCTCCGCTTTTACACATGTAGAAACCCAGGCTGTGCCCTGGAGTTTGCTGGGGCGTTATCTGCCTGAGAAGCCCTTGTTTGGGCTGGACCCACTCTGGCATGCCGGGAGCTACTATGTCCAGGAAGCCTCATCTATGTTTGCCGAATACGTCTTTCGGTATTTACGGGCTTTGGCTCCGGCCCAACCGGGCTGGCGGGTCCTGGATTTGTGCGGCGCCCCAGGCGGCAAGAGCATTAATCTGTTGAGTGGTCTGCAACCTTCCGACTGGCTGCTGAGCAACGAAGTCATCGCAGCTCGAAACGCTATTTTATCCGAAAATCTGACGCGATGGGGCAAAGCCTCTTGCTTTATCTCTCAAAATGAGATAGCCCATTTTCAGCCATTGGCAGGTTTTTTCGACCTGGTGTGGGTAGATGCACCTTGTTCGGGAGAGGGGATGTTTCGCAAAGACCCCCAAAGCCGCCGGGAGTGGTCCTTGGCTCAGGTGCAGTTTTGTGCAGCCCGCCAGCGCAAAATATTGGCCGAAACGGTGGATTTGGTGCGTGAAGGAGGCTATCTGGTGTACAGTACCTGCACTTTTGCACCCGAAGAAAATGAAGAAAATGCGGCTTGGCTCTGCCAGGAATTTGGCCTGGTTTCGGTACAAATTCCCCGACCCAGTCCGGCCATTGTAGCGCTGGAAAGCCTTCCGGGCTTGTGGAGCTATGGCTTTTATCCGCATCGTTTGATGGGGGAGGGGCTTTTTGTGAGTGTATGGCAAAAGCCAGAAAGTAGCCCCGGGCCTTTTGCGCTTTCCAAAAAAGCCTATGCCGATTACCTCCGGCAGGAAAAGCAAGGCACTGCTTTTTGGTCCTCTTACCTCACGGCCCAGGAAGAAAACTGGCGGTTTCTGGCCTTGAATCAGGGCTGGCACGCTTTGACCGAAAATATGTGGGTAGATTTTCCTTTGCTGAAAAAAAATCTTTATCTGCGCCAGGCCGGGCTTTACCTGGGCGAAATAAAAGGTAAAAGCATTATCCCTTCACCAGGTCTGGCCTTGAGCACGGCCCTTAGTGCGGCACCTTCCCGATATGAAGTGGACCTGGATACGGCTCGCCAATACCTGCGGCGGCAATTGCTGGTCCTGCCTGAGGCTCCTTCGGGCTGGGTCTTGCTGACTTATCAGGGCCAGGCCCTGGGCTGGGTCAAAAACCTGGGCAATCGGCTGAACAATTATTATCCTCCGGAGTGGCGACTGAGGCAGGAAGATTTAACATAAACATAAAAAAAACCACCCCTTTCCAGAGGGGGCTTATTTATTTTTAAGGCAAATTATGGGTTAAGCCGCCACGGCGGTATCATCCCGTACCAAT
>JAAUUB010000016.1 GCA_012031215.1 Microscillaceae bacterium
TGCACCTTCATCATTTTGCCAGTTTTTCGGCGCAGGTTTTTGGCCAAGCCCGATTCATTGCCAGCAAGTCGCTTTGATACGATTTTTGTAAATTTACCGGCTTGGCTTGCGCCACACAATGGCCCGCTCCGCGAAACCCCTTCAATCCACCATCTGGCTACTTTTTTAGAAACGGCCTGGCACGCATTAAAACCCGCTGGCCAAATGTGGGTACAGACGGCCTCCTGGCAATTGTCGTCGGAAAACCTGGCCTGGCTTCAGAACACTTTTGCCCAAAAAGGCCAAGTCGTGAACCAAATACGCCAGGAAATCAATCCCGAAACCAGTGATGCCGAGCAGCAAGCCTGGGAAAAGGCCCAAGCCGAAGATTTACAACTCCGAATTTTTCATGTCGATGCCGATGGCCGGCATTTTGCCTGTCACCGCCCCGAAAATGGCCCCTGGTTTCTCATCACAACCTTGCCTTCCGCAAACGGTCCGCTTCCGGTGAAGATACTTCGCCTGGAGAGAAGCTGGAAAATCTTACAATGCCCAAAACCAAATCCTGGATGAATGGGGCCTGCACGACTGCCGGGTGCCAGGCCAATCAATAGATGAAAAATGGTACATTGAGTACAAACTTTGGCATTTCAGAAAATAAGCTTGTGCTCCTCAAATTGCTTTCAATCAGGGGTATTTTGAGTTTATGTTTGCCCTTCCTCCATGCTTGCCGGATGATACTTTCTGGCAAGCATTTTTTAATTCCCCCTTATCAAAAATTTTTCTTGCTTAATCTGCCCTGAACTCTTTTAATTTTAAAATTCCGAATAGCTTTGGCTTTTCCTTCAAAAGACAAAGATTTATTGAAGTTTCAGGCAAGGTAAAAAGCATAAAAAAATTGCTGTGTGTATAAACGCCTCAAAGGCATCCTCTTCTTTCTGGCGAAGGCCTTCGGCCAAAATTGCCTTCGGGCTGGTCTGCTTGCACCTGACGGCGGTAGCAGGGTATAACCTGGCCGACGGCCTACACGACCTGCTCCACTGGTGGGAGAGCCACTGGCATACCCATGCCCATTTTCAAGGCCACGAGCTCCGGCATCACCTTGCTACCGTGGATTGGATGCCAAAAAACAAGCCTCCCCAAGAACCGAGTTCTCTCCCCCGGCCGGTAAACGCTATTATCATTTTGTCTATCTTTTGCCTGTTTTCAATTGCACGCTTTTTTTAGCCCCGGCTGGCCAGTCCGTTTTTCCACGGGCTTTTGCCTTTGCTTTGCCCCAGGCCAGCTATCCGCCGCCAGAGCCACCCCCCAAAGCCTGGGCCTAAGTCCCTCATTTTCATTTCATTTCATTTGAGCCGCTTTTTCTGAGCAAGAGGCAGCTTGTTTACTTATTGTTTTTACCTCACAAAAGACGACAATGCGTACAAAATACCTTTTATATTCCTTTTTTTTATTAGCCATATGGCCCCACCAGGCGATGGCGCAAAGCCTCAAGGGGGTGGTGCTGGATGAAAACAGCCGCCGATCCCTGGCCGGAGCCACCGTCCGTTTGATGGAGAATGACCAGGCTCGAGCTACAGATATTTTTGGTCGTTTTCAATTTACTGAACTACCAGCAGGTAATTATACCCTGGAAGTAAGCTTCATTGGCTATGAAAAAGTGAGCCAGTCAGTCACGGTAGGCGCAGTAAATGAAACCCTCCCGATATTTATGAAAGCCAGCATACTCCAACTAGCCGACATCACCATCCAGGCCGAAGACCAAAGCCAAATCAATATCATCAGTGCGGTAGATATGCAATTGCGCCCGGTGCTCTCTTCTCAGGAGGTTTTGCGGATGGTGCCAGGGCTTTTCATTGCCCAACACGCTGGAGGCGGCAAGGCCGAACAGATTTTCCTGCGGGGCTTTGATATAGACCACGGCACCGACATTGACCTGAGCGTAGATGGATTGCCTGTAAACATGGTCTCGCATGCCCATGGGCAAGGATATTCAGACCTGCATTTTCTCATCCCGGAAACCATCGAACAGGTCAATTTTCAGAAAGGGCCTTATGATGCCGCCCGGGGCAATTTTGCGACCGCAGGCTTTGTAGATTTCCAGACCCGCAATGCTTTGTCCCAAAACCTGCTCAAAGCCGAAGGCGGGCAGTTTGGCACGTACCGCTTCGTTGGAATGTTTGATGTGTTGGGCCAAAAGGCCAAAGAAGAGCGCCAAAATGCCTATGTGGCCGCCGAATATTATGCCACCCAAAATTATTTTGACAGCCCGCAAAATTTTAACCGGCTCAATATTTTTGGCAAATACCATCACTATCTCGGCAACAACAAAATTGTGTCGGTTTCGGCTTCTGCCTTTCGCAGTCAGTGGGATGCCTCCGGGCAAATACCCGAGCGCGCCGTTGAAAATGGGCAAATCGGCTTTTTTGGGGCTATTGACGATACCGAAGGCGGCCAAACCGACCGCAGCAACCTCAATCTTCAACTGACGCACTTGCTCCCCAATGGTGGCTACCTCCAAAACCAGGTCTTTTGGGTCAATTATAATTTTGAATTGTATTCTAATTTTACCTTCTTTCTCAATGACCCTCTCAATGGCGACCAAATCCGGCAACGTGAAAACCGCCAAATTTATGGCTACCGGGGCCGCTACGGGCGCGATTTTAGGCTCGGAAAAGTAAACCTGGCCTTGCAAGCGGGGGGAAGCCTGCGCTACGACCGGGTGCGCAACAATGAACTAAGCCGCACCGTAGGCCGGCAAACCCTTACGGAGGCCCTGGCCCTGGGCCATGTGGACGAAACCAATGCCGCCGCCTTTGCCGAAGCCCAGTGGCAATTTGGTTCCCGCCTAAGCCTGACCACCGGCCTGCGCTTTGATTATTTCAAGTTTGAATACTTAGACCTGCTACCCCTTAATTACAATCGTCAGTTTGAAGAAGAACAGGTACTAAGCCCCAAACTGCAATTTGCCTGGGATGCCTCGCAAAAAATTCGCTTCTACCTCAAAGCCGGACAAGGATTTCACTCGAATGATACGCGGGTGGTAGTGGCACAAAACGGGGCATCGAGTATCCTGCCCCGCGCCTGGGGTGCCGACCTGGGGCTGGTGCTAAAGCCCCTGCCCCGGATGCTGGTGCAGTTGGCGGTCTGGCACCTTGACCTGGAGCAGGAGTTTGTGTATGTGGGCGATGAGGCCGTTGTGGAACCAAGCGGCAAGACCCGCCGCCAGGGACTTGATTTATCCGTGCGGCATCAGTTGACCGACTGGCTCTTCCTAGACCTGGACCTAAGCCTGGCCCAGCCAAAAGCCCGTGAGGCTCCCGAAGGGGAGGATTTTATCCCCCTGGCACCTACATTTACCAGTGTAGGCGGGCTTTCATTTCGCTTCAAAAGTGGGATAAATGGCAGCTTGCGCTACCGCTACCTGGACGACCGCGCCGCCAATGAAGACAAGAGCGTGGTGGCCGAAGGTTATTTTTTGCTGGATGCTGTGCTCAATTACACCCGTCCCCGCTACGAAATCGGTCTTTCGCTGGTCAACCTGACTGATAGCCGATGGAAAGAAGCCCAGTTTGATACTGAATCGCGCCTGGCCAACGAGTTGGAGTCAGTTTCAGAAATTCATTTTACCCCGGGTAGTCCTTTTTTTGCCAAAGTAAGCCTGAGCTACTTTTTCTAAACCAGGCCCGGACCAAAAAAAAGCCTTCGTTATTTACGAAGGCTTTTTTTTTGAATTTTCAGGAAAACAAAGCCTGGGGGTTTTCCACCATAATCTGCCGGACTTGGGCATCCGTAAGGCCCTGGGCCTGCAAGCCGGGCAGAATGTTTTGAAAAACATTGCCCAAGTGCCAGTTTTTCATCAGTTCGGCCACGGGGGCGGGCATTTCCAGGGGCCGCCCCAGCCAGGAACAAATGACATCATGGGAGAGATGCAGCCGCTCCACATAGCCTTTTTGGACCAACTGGGCAAACAAGTCAATGCGCTGATTATCAAAAGGCATACCCACCATCATCTGAATACCACAACGGTCAAAGGCCACCCGCACGCCATAAGCCAGGGTTTCTTCGTGGTAGGCCAGGTTCATATTGCCGTCCATGTGGCCTATCATAATTTTATTGGGAGGTACGCCCGCCTCCGTGAGGAGCCTGGCCTGGGCTGGCCCCATTGTACCTTCCTGGGTATGGGTAATGATGGGCAGGCCCGTTTCCTGGGCCACCCGGGCCCCGGCCAGAAAAAACACCTTTTCATAGTCCGTAATCACGTCTTTGCTGGAGGCCAGCTTGATGACTCCGGCCTTGATGCCTGTTTTGCCTATGCCTACTGTTACCTCGGTCATCATCATATCATAGATTTCTTTGGCAATATCGGTAAGCGCGGAGCGAAACTTAAAATAGGTAGTCCCGCCTTCGCCTTCGTAATAATAGCCCGTGGCGCAGACGATTTGCAGGCCGGTTTCTTCGGAGATGGCCTTGAGAAATTCCGGGTCGCGGCCACATTCATTGGGAGTGGCATCTACCAGGGTTTTGACCCCAAAGCTTTGGGCCAGGGCTACCTGTGTTTTTACCTCCGTGCGGGCGCGTTCGGCATCCCAGCCGCCCAGGCTCACATCGCCCTGGTAGCCGGGATAGCCAAAAATAATGTGTTCGTGCATGAGCGTGAGGCCCAGGGCAGTAGGGGCAATGGCCCCCGTTACGGTATTGACCATGATTCAGTGGGTTTGGATTTATATCACTTTTCAAAGTTGAAATTTAATCCAGAAGTGTTTTACCCCCAAACCTGGCTTCAATAAAATTTTATAAAGTGTTGTTGGCCCGGACTTTATTCGGGAAAGACCGCCACGGCTTCTATCTCTACCAATAGCCCCGGCCGGGCCAGAGCCGCCACCCCCAGCGTGGTGCGGGCCACTTTGTGAGGATTTTGGGCATTGGCAAAATAGACCGGATAGGCCCGAAACCATCCTTCAAAATCAATTTGCCCGCGGCGGTCTGGGTCGGGAGCCAGGAAAATCTTGAGCACCACTACATCCTGCATATCAAGTTTTACCTCCCGCAAGACCGCTTCTATACGAGCCAGTACCCGAAGGCTTTGCTGGTAAGTATCGCCCCCATAGCGCGCTGTGCCCTGGGCGGTACTGTCGGCCACCGCAGGCACAAGGCCACTGGTGAAAAATAGGGCTCGAGACCCAGGCACTGCCACCCCACGCAAGATGGCAGCCGCATCTTCCTGCCCGATTCGTTCAATGGCTTGCGCCTGTGTCAAGCCTTGCCGGATTGTGCCCATCCAAAGCAGGAGCACCAGGCTTATAAAAAAGTATTTTTGCATAAGAAATCGCTTTAGTGCTGGCCAATGTAGGAAAAATTTGGTAGCCGGAACAGGGGGCAAAAAAGGTTTTTTGCACGATTTTGTCCTCGCGCAGCGAAAAATGGGAATACTTGGCTTGAAAAACTTTCTGGGGGGCGTGTTCTTTTTCAGTTAGTCAGGATTTGTGATTCCAGTTCCATAGCCTTAGATTTCTAATCTCACTAAGCACAAACTGCTCTAAGCACTTAAACCCAAATATAAGACAACATGCTGAAAATAAAGCCTAAGCAATCGCCAAACTATGGCTTCGTGAGGCAAAAACCTTTGGTCGGAGGGAGACCCGTCTGACCAGTTTGTGGTGGTGGTTTACGCTTAACGCCATAGCCTAAGAACAGACGGGGAACCAAAAAGATGCATCATCATTTGGGCCTCACTGAAAGATGAGCAGATATATTTGTTAAACTTACCCACTTACACTTAATGTTAAATGAACAAGCTCCGTTTGAACTAACAGTTAAAAGTTCATCTTCAGATTTTTCAATTTTTAAATCACTTGGCTTTAATGTTGACCAAGAGTTTATATTTAAGTCTATTATATCGATTAAATAAAGAGTAATGACTACTGTATTGCATTGACTTTCTACCCATTTTTTTGGTGGAATCTTAGGGTATTCCCTTAAATGAACACGTATCCTGATATCACTATTTTGCAATAGCTCAATGTTTCCTATTCTGACTCCCAGTAAGTCTGGAATCTCATCCTAAATAAACTTTATTCTTTCACCTTCTAAAACATAATCTGTCCAATTCATTTTAACCTCCTTTTTCTGAATGGGTAGTGTCCTTGCGTTCCTTCTACTTTTCCGTTTCTTATATCATCTATTGGTCTAACGTTAAAATGCGACCCACCTAGTTCAAGCATGAGCGAAGCGGTGCTTGGACTATCAATTACTAAAAGCATCCGCTTCTCACCGCAGGTGCAAGAGTTGGTGTGGTGGAGTGTCAGACAAAGCCATAGATTGAGGATATTTATGTTTTTATTCGTAATTTGAGAATTCAAAACCCTTCGCCTACGGCGGAAAGCGGATGTTTTCGGAATGAGTGGCACAAACATCACTTCGCTCAAGCTTGCGCCAGAGGGGGCGGCTGGTCAAAATAACACATTGGCTGAAGTTTTGCGAGGCTGCATGCAAAGGACCCCTTGAGTTTCTTTTAATTAGCAGCCACCCCGACAAAGACCTATGAACCGCAATTAAAGGCTAGACATTAAATATTAAATGAAAAAAGAAGCCCCCAAAAAGAAATCAGGCAAGCTGAGCATTATCAAAGTAATTGTTGTGCTCTTTTTTTTTATCGGGATGTTTTGCCACGGGCAAGCCCTCTACCTTTACAGAGATACTTTGCTGCACTGGTCTTTTTATCTCTTGATTTTATTATTGGGAAGCGCCCTGTTTGCCCCACTCACAAGGAAAATATTTCATGACAAAAAAGACAGTCGGCAGTTATTGGTGCACTTCTTTATGAATCTTTGGGGGTATAGTGGATTGATTCTTTTTATTTTTTTCGGATTAAATTTTTATTATCCAAAAGAGGAACAAAAAATATTTAAATGCAAGATTCTCCAGACGGGGCATTTATTAAAACCTAAAATTTCCTGTGCCAGTCCTTACGCAGATGTAGCATTAAATGGGAGAAAGTATAGAATTATTTTCCCCTGTGATTACCAATTTAAGGAAGATAAGTTTGTGATACTTACCCTACAAAAAGGCTTATGGGGTCTCGACATTATCACTGACAAAAAAACCTTGCCTAACTAGCCAGGGATAAGATTTATCGGCCCTTGTGGGCTCTTTTACCAACTGGCGGGAGTTTTTCTGATGCTCCTTGAAATAGGCATTAAAGATCTCTACGGTTTCAAAGCTGCGTTTGGGCAGAAGTGCCCCAATCTGGTCTCAGCGTCTTGCCCCACCACCGCATACTGCTCAGACGCGTCTCGAGCTGACCAAAGGTGGGCAGTTTTGCCAATAGCTACATTATTCCAGCCATACGGAAGGGGGCTTTCGTTTAGCCCCGCAGGTAAGCTTGCAGATACCGCCTGCTTAGGCTAGATAGATTTTTACAAAAAATTACAATTTTATGCGAACAAATTTATATACAAAATCGTATTTTCATCAAAAATACTCGGTATGCCGAATATTTTTGCCCAAAAACTGGGATTATTCCCGGTTCGATTTTAATTTTAAACACGTAAAACTTGTGCAAGCGGCAAGCAAGCCCAAAGCAGTTGTTTTCACCCAAGAAATCGGGATAAAGCCAAATTAAATTTGATTTTATTGATACTTTTAATTTATTATTCTTAACTTAATCTTACATTTTAGCCATGGCCAAACAATATTTTAGCCGCCGCAACCTCAATTTTATGCTCAAAGAGGTTTTCCATGCCGATGACGTAACGACACACCCTTATTTTTCGCACCTGGATGCCGAAGCCATTGATATGATTGTGGATGCTGCCGTGCAAATTGCCGACAACATCGCCGCTCCCATTGCCGAAGAAATGGACCGCAAACAGGCCGAATACGAAAATGGGGGCGTAACAGTGCATCCCCGTGTAAAGGATTATATCAAGGGTTTGGGAGATTTGGGAATGATTGGTGCCGGGGCTCCGATGGAAGTGGGGGGTTCACAATTGCCTGAGCTGGTAAACTCCGCGGCTGGTTTTATCTTCGGCGCAGCCAACAATGCCATTACTTCCTATGTTGGTCTCACGGCTGGTGCCGCCCGCCTGATTGTAAGTTTTGGCACCGAGGAATTGAAAGCCACCTATGTAACGCCCATGTATGAAGGCCGTTGGCAGGGCACCATGTGCCTTACTGAGCCTCAGGCAGGTAGTTCTTTGCATTATATCACCTCTTCGGCTACGCCTACTGCCCAGGAAGGGGTTTATAAAATCAAAGGCCAAAAGATTTATATTACCTGCGGCGACCACGACCAAACCGAAAATGTGGTGCACCTTTACCTAGCCAAAATAGATGGCGCGCCTGCCGGTACAAAAGGCATTTCACTGTTTGTAGTACCCAAGTTTCGCCCCGAAAATGGGCAATTGGTGGACAATGACGTAAAAACCATTGGCATTTACCACAAAATGGGTCAAAAAGGTGCTCCTGCCGCCCACATCCAGGCAGGCTCCGACGATAACTGCTTTGGCTATCTGGTAGGACAAGCACACCAGGGCCTGAGCTATATGTTTCAAATGATGAACGAGGCCCGCCTGGGGGTAGGGATGACCGGAGCCTCCATCGCCTCAGCGGCCTATTATGCGCCCTCGAGTACGCTCAGGAGCGCCCACAAGGGCAAAGGCTGAGTGTGAAAGGCCAGGACCCCAACGCCCCCCAAACCCTCATCATCAACCACCCCGATGTGCGCCGGATGTTATTGTTCCAAAAATCAATTGTAGAAGGCTCGCTGGCTTTGATTATGCAGGGAGCCAAATACGCGGATATGATTCATACCACGGAAGGAGAAGAGCAAGACCGCTATCAACTGCTACTTGATTTTCTGACTCCGGTGATTAAGACCTTCCCGACCGAATACGGCGTACAGTCCGTAAGTTCCAGCCTGCAATGCTTCGGGGGGGGGGGGCTATTGCGAAGATTTTCCGCTCGAGCGTCTTTATCGCGATATTCGCATCACCACCATCTATGAGGGCACAACGGGTATCCAGTCGCAGGCTTTGCTGGGCCGCAACATCACCATGAAAAACGGCAAGGCCGCAATGGTCTATTTTCAAGAAGTGATGCGCGACATCGAGGCCGCCAAGACTTATGATGACCTGAAACCTTATGCCGAAAAGCTGGCCCAAACCGCTCAACAACTTCAGCAGGTAACCCAGCATCTGATTGGTTTTGCTATGAAGGGCGAAGCGGAGCGGTTCCTGGCCGATGCTACCCTGTATATGGAGTTCTTCGGGCTGGTAGCAGTTGCCTGGCAGTGGCTCAAGCAAGCCACCGTTGCCAAAGAGGCAATGGTAACCAAGAACTTGCAGGGGGAGGAACTTCGCTTTTATGAAAGCAAGCTCCACACGATGCGCTACTTTTTCTCTTATGAATTGCCCAAAGTACAGGGTTTGGCCATCCGCCTGACCGACAGTGAGGTACTTACCCTGGTAGAAGAGCAGAAAGAAGTGCTGGTTTAAAGTATTTCATCGGAATTTGCATTAGTTTTGCTTCCAGACTTGCATCAAGCAAGTCTGGTTTTTTTTTACCAAAATGAATCAAAAGACCCGGGCAAGAAAACGACCTCAGGGCTGAGGGGCTTCTTTAAGAAAAAGACATCATACTTGAATATCTGTTTATCTAAAACATTTTCTATCTCTTTGCATTTTCAAAAAAAAAGCCATGCGCTATGACTACATATTTGCCGGAATGGGCGCAGCGGGACTGAGCCTGGCCTTTCGCCTGGCCACCCTTCCTGATTTTCGCAAAAAAACATTCTTCTGATAGACCGTCAGCCCAAAACCCAAAACGACCGTACCTGGTGCTTTTGGGCAAAGACACCCGGTTTGTTTGGTTCGGTTGTATCGAAAGAGTGGGCACACATTTGGTTTCACAGTCCGCTCCACAGTGCCCGCATTCCGCTCTCGCCTTATCGTTATTATATGATTCGGAGCCAGGATTTTTATGCGTATGCCCTGGATCACTTAGCACAAAGCCCGAATGTGCAGATTGAATATGGCCACATTCAAGGCATACAAGACGCTGAAAACGGGGCCCATGTGCAGGTGAATGGACAAATTCGGGTTGGGCAGTGGGTCTTTAACAGTCTTCCCGAAGAAAAGCTTTTTTTGCGCCCAAAAGTGCAATACCTCAAGCAACATTTTATGGGATGGATGGTACAAACCAACAAGCCCGTGTTCGACCCGGCTACCGCTACTTTTATGGATTTCCGCATCGAGCAGGAGGGCCAAACCCGTTTTATGTATCTTTTACCTACCTCGGCCTACCAAAGTTTGGTGGAATTTACAGTATTTTCTCCCGACTTTTTGCCAGTTCAGGAATATGAAGCGCAACTTCGCCAATATTTCCTGCAATATCTTGGCCTGCAAGCCAATGAATACCAGATTCTGGAAGAAGAGTTTGGGGTAATCCCGATGGCCGATGCCCCCCTGAAAGCCCGGGGCGGCAAGCACGTGGTTCACATTGGCACAAGAGGAGGCCAAACCAAGGCCAGCACGGGCTATACTTTCGTCAATATTCAAAAGCAAAGCGAAAAAATTGTTGCGGCCCTGCTCCAGAAAGGGGTACCTTTTCCACATCCGGCTCCCTCCCGGTTTCGCCTTTATGACCGAATGTTGCTCAATGTCCTACAAAAGCAACGCTATCCGGCCCGCGACATCTTTGCCCGCATGTTTGCCCGCCATCCTATTGCCAGGGTCTTGCGTTTCTTGGATGGAGAAAGCCGTTTTGACGAAGAAATCAAAATTATGGCAAAGATGCCTTCTTTGCCCTTCCTGCGCGCGGGGCTGGATTTGCTTTCCAAGATGTAGTGTAGGTTTACTTCCGGCTGCCAAAAAAGAAGTTGGCGTATGCCGCCGTAAATACCTGGGTATTGGGAGCGGGCGGGTCGCTTGGATTAGGCGACACCAAAATTTCGGGCTTTTGGGTAAAAGCTTCTAGCATGAAGCCCAGCTCTAATCCGGTGATGCTGTTTCGGAAGGCTCCAAAATCCAGGCTTATTCCCGCTTTGAAATGCGCCCCAAAAATCAGTTGGGTTTGCCCCAGGCCATCCAAAAAAGTAGTGGAACCAAGTATTTGAAAAATATCTGGATGCCGGGAAGGTTCGTACTGCTCCGTGCGAATGATGCCCCCCGGAAACTGATAATTGATGTTGTAGGGTATTTCTAAGCCCAAGGAAGGCCCCGCCGCCAGGTTGGCCGATATTTGCACACCTTCATCGGGGGCCTTGCGAAAGAGGATGATGTCGCGCCCATATTGCGGGCGAACGCTGAAAAAGTAATTACGCTTTCCATAAACGAAATTATTGCCCGTTTGCGGGCTTGTAAAGCGCGTTTCTTTGGGGTTTTTGACATTTACCAGCTCAAGACCCAGGGAGCGATACCATTTGGGCTTGATAATTTTTGTTGTCTTAAACATTATCCCCCCAATCAAGCCCCCATTGGTGTTGATATTTATTCCATAAATAAACTCTGAGATATAGTCTTCGGGCACATCTACTTCCTGGGCCATGGCGGCCGGGGTGCCCCAAGCCAGCAAAAGCAATAGAATAAAATATGAATATTTCTGCATATAAATGGAACAAGATAAATGAAAGCTTCACACACAAATTTATAACAAAAAAGAACCTTTTCAGGATTCAAATAGCGGCTTTGCCTAAAAAAATATTTGCTTCATTGGGGCTGGCACACTAATTTTAATCTTTCCATTAGAAAACAGATACAAGTCTATGCTTACTTCCAAGATTCTATACCAGGGCGATTTACGCACCGAAGCCCAACACCTGGCTTCGGGCCAGACGATTCTGACGGATGCTCCCACTGACAACCAGGGCAAGGGAGAGGCTTTTTCGCTACCGACCTGGTCGCCTCGGCTTTGGCCAGTTGCATGCTCACCATGATGGGCATTTATGCCCGCCGGGAAGGCATTGCCCTGGAAGGCACTCGGGCTGAGCTTGAAAAAATTATGGCGGCCAATCCCCGGCGTATTTCCGAAGTAAGAATTGACATTTATTTTCCAAGTGATTTACAGCTCAGTGCGGCTCAGAAAGAACGCCTCTGGCAAATTGCCAAAACCTGCCCTGTGCGCCAAAGTCTGCACCCTGATTTGCTAGAATCGCTCACGATGCATTTTGCCGATTCCCGTCTTCCGCTTTGATTACTGGCACTATTTGCCCTCCACAAGTTTTTTTGGCGAAAGTAAAGCTCAGAACATCGCTTATTTTCTTTCCATTTGCTGGTCGCGGTGGGCATCTAGCTTGAGAAAAATAAAAAGCAAAATGGTAAAAGACCAAAGCGAAGACCCGCCGTAGCTTAAAAAAGGAAGGGGAATGCCCACCACCGGAAACAAACCGATGGTCATTCCGATATTAATGGCAAAATGAAAGAAAATACCCCGGCTACGGCATAGCCATAGATGCGCACAAATTTATCTCTTTGCCGCTCAGCCAGCAATACCAGCCGGGCCAGCAAAGCAGTAAATAAGCCGATGGTGAGAAAGCTACCCACCCAGCCGTGTTCTTCGCCAATAGTGCAAAAGATAAAATCAGTGCTTTGCGCCGGCACATAGTTGAGCTTGGTTTGAGTACCATTGAGAAAGCCTTTGCCCCAAAAACCGCCCGAACCAATGGCTACTCGCGAATGAAAGAGATTGTAACGCGGCCCTCGGCCCTGTGGGTCAATGTCTTCGTTGAGTAAAACCAGGATTCGCTCTTTTTGGTGGGGAGCTAAAAGATGCTCAAAAACGTACTTGATACTGAAGACATAAAAGATAAGCGCAAAAGCAATCAGTAAGGCCGCCGAGAGAACACTCAGCTTCTTTTTGCGCAAAGAAAGAATAAATAAGAGTGCGGCAGAGAGAATAGGCAAGACCAGAAAATAAAAAAGCTGGGCTTCGCTCAAAGACAAACCCAATACAAACAAGGCGGCCAAACCCAAGCCACCCGGCAAAAACCAGCCGGGCAGTAGGCCCTCGCGATACAACACCAGGGCAAACACCGAAAAGACCAGGGCCGAACCAGTATCATTTTGAAGAATAATGAGCAGGGCAGGCAAAGCGATGATGCCCCCGGCAGTGAGCAGCGTGCTCCATTTCTCCCGGCGCAACTGGGGCTGGGTAAGGTAGCGGGCCAGGGTAAGGGCCGTAATAAATTTGGCAAACTCGGCCGGTTGGAGGCGTATCGGCCCCAAATCTATCCAGGCACGCGCCCCATTCACCTCGCGCCCAAAAAACATCACCCCAATCAGCAAAAAAAGCATTGCTCCATAGAGCAAATAAGCAAAGGTTTCGTAGGTACGATAATCAAAGCCAATGATAAGCAGAATAATCAGCCCGGCTGTGCCTATCCAGAGGAGCTGCTTGGTATAATTGAGCGAAAAAGCGAACCAGGCCTGGTCGGCATCGTAAACTGCCGCAAAAATATTCATCCACCCAAACGCGACCAGGGCCAGGTAAATCAAGAGGGTAATGCCGTCCAGGCCATCGCCCAAAGACAAAGGGCGATTAGCGTTTTCACGATTCAGGGCAATTTTAGATTTTTTAAGAGAGTCGGTATTTTCGGGCCGAAGGGCATCCGCATCCGGCTTCTTGCGGGTAGAATCTGCGGGGGGCGTTTCTGAGGCTGGCGGCAGCACAAATCTTCTTTCTTTCACATATTTCTCGGTCCATTGCAAACGCCGGGAGATTTCCCCTTTCAGGTATTTTTGAATGACCAGGGCCGCAATAGGGGCCGCCCAATTTCCGCCAAAGCCGGCATTCTCAACATAAACCGCCACCGCTATTTTCGGATTGTCGCGGGGGGCAAAGGCAATAAAGACCGAGTGGTCTTCGCCGTGTGGGTTTTGGGCTGTGCCTGTTTTGCCACAAAGCTCAAGTTCCGCGTCAATGGCGTAGTGGGCCACTGTGCCCATACGATAGGCATCCCGCATCCCGGCTATAATCAGTTCAAAATGCGCCCGGTCAATGGGCACTTGGTGTTTTTGGGCATATTCTGGGCGTATTTTCTTTTCTGCCCCTATTTGTTTGACCAAATGGGGGAGGAAAAAATGCCCCCGATTGGCAATAATGGCCGCCACATTGGCCAGTTGGAGGGGAGTAACCCCCATTTCGCCTTGTCCTATCCCCAGAGAGTAGATATTGGAGAATTTCCAGTTATCCGGCCCGTAGCGCTCATCATAAAGCGAAAGGTCGGGTACATTTCCCGCCAGTTCATCGGCCAAATCCACGCCGTTTGTCGCCCGATACTAAAAAGTAATCCAGGTATTTTTCCAAATCTGATAGCCCACGCGGTGATTGCCTATCTTTGCGGCAAAATAAGACACTGTCGCGAAAGCTCAGTTTGTTTTGATAGACGATACGCCGAAAAACACTGTAGTAATAAGGATTGCAGGAATGCTGGATAGAGGTTTGCAAATGGGTAGCCGGATGCCAGTGGCATTTGACCAGGCTTTTATTGCAAGCAAAGGCCGAGTGCGCATTGATGACGTTTTCCTGCATTCCAATAAGTGCCTGCACGGTTTTGAAGGTAGAACCAGGGGGGTATTTGGCACGCAAAGCCCGGTTAAAGAGGGGTTTGTGCTCATCCAATATCAGGCGGCCAAAGTTTTGCTGAAGCTGCCGCCCCGTGAGCAAGTTGGGGTCATAGCTGGGGGCCGAAATCATGGCCAACACCTCACCCGTGGCGGGTTCTATGGCCACTAGCGCGCCTTTTTTGTGTTGAAACAATGACTCACCGTATTGCTGCAAAGCCAGGTCAATGGTTGCCCGCAGGTTTTGTCCGGCCAGGGCTAGAGTATCAAAAACACCCTCTTGAAATTTTCCTCTTTCTCGTCCCCAATTATCTACCCATACATTGCGGGTTCCCTTGCGCCCTCTGAGTTCCGGTTCATACGCCGCTTCTAAGCCCGTGATGCCTACATAATCACCCAATTGATAATAGCCGGTGGCATCCCGCTCCAGGTTTGCTTCGCTGATTTCGCCAATATAACCCAGGACGTGGGCCAGGTTTTGGTGTGGATAGTGGCGAATGGTGCGGGTATGGATATAAAAGCCCGGAAATTCAACCAGCCTTTCTTCCAGCCGGTGCAATTCTTCCCGATAAATCTGCTTGATAAACACCGAGGGCTTCTGGTCAGAAAAAGCAAGGGCTTTCTGCATCTGGAGCTTAAAAGCCTCGCGGTCTATACCGAGTAAGGCACAGAAAGCGGCAGTGTCCCGCATTTGCACCAGTTTTGGTACCACCATCAGGTCGTACACAGGCACATTCACGACCAGTTCCCGGCCATTCCGGTCCAGGATAATGCCCCGATGAGGATAATCAATGATGGTCTTGACGGAAATATCTTCGGCCTTGCGCTGGAGGGAGTCACTCATCACCTGAATAACAAACAAGCGCCCCATAAATAGGAAGCCTGTGGCTACAAACAAACTCAGAATTATCCAACGACGATTATCCAGCATAGCGACCTGTGGGAGAGTAAAAAAGATACTGATTCAAAATTACAACAAAAACCGTAAATAAACTACTGGCAATCACCCTCATAAAGGTATCCAGCCAAAGATGTAGGCTAAATTGTTGCAAAAAAAATACTGCCAAATGATGCAGAAATATCAAACCCAGGCTGTAATTTAAAAACCAGTAAAATCCTGTTTCGCGCAGGCGCAATGCCGGAACTTCTTCTTTGCTCGAGAGCAAGCCTATATAAAAAGGCCGTAGGTAAGCCACCAATACTGAGGCCGCCGCATGAATGCCCAGGGTATCATAAAATCCATCTACCAACAAGCCCAATAGAAAAGCCAAACCCATCAGCAGACCCCGGTTAGTGGCCAGCGGCAAGATGAGCAAAAACTCGAGATACACAAAACAAAATGCATAGCCAAATAAAGCCCAATAATGCACTACCAGCACCTGGATGGCCAGATATATCATAAAAAGAAAGGCATACCACAAAAAAGCGAATTGATTTGTCATGGTCGGGCGGCCAGTGTATCCTGGCTTAGAGAGTCAATTTCGGGTTTTAAACGATTTTTGACAATATATACATATTTGAGGCGCTCGAAAGGCGTACTGAGTTCCACCTCAATATCCCAAAAAGTTTGGGAGAGATTGCGCACCTTTTTCACCTTGCCAATCATCGTTTGAGGGGGGAAAGTTTGCCCAAAGCCTGAACTGACAATGGAATCGCCCGGTTTTATGTCCAGATAGTTGGCAATTTCCAGGAGCTTGACTATCCGATAAGACCTGCCCTCCCACTTTACCCGTCCCAGGGCTTCATTTTTTTTGACCAGAGCCGATACCACCATGCCTGAATGAAGCAAAGACAAAACCGAGCAGTAATGCGCGGTGCAGGTTTGTACTTTGCCGACCACCCCCTGCGGCCCTATGACACCCATCCCGGGCTTTATCCCATCGCGCAGGCCCTTGTTGATTGTAATGTAATTATTGGCCCGATGGGTAGAATTATTAATCACTTTGGCCACCACAAATTCGTATTGTTGCAAAAGGCCTGAATCAAGGCTTATTTGGGCAAAATTTCTTTCGCGTTTTCTTCTTTCTATCTCCAAAGACTGCCTGAGCTGCCTGTTCTCTTCGGCCAGCTCACGATTGCTTTGCCGAAGCGAAAAATACTCAACTATTCCGCCCGTCCAGTCGAGCATCAAACCACTATAATAAGAGGCCGAATTGAGAAAGACTGCGTTCTGGTAATGGTTGTGTTGAAAAATAAGCACAAGGCAAAATCCTTCCAGGGCCAGAAAGAGTAAAAAATAACGATAGATTTTGACCAATAAAAATAGAGCGCGCATGCAAGGAAACAGGCTATAATTGCCAAACTCGTCTAAACAGGAAAATCAAAAAAACAAAAGCCCCGCTCAAACCATCAAGACAGAGCGGTAATCATTGATATTGCGAAGGGCAATGCCTGTACCTCTCACTACGGCTCTTAGCGGGTCCTCGGCGACATGAATGGGCAGCTTGGTCTTGAGTGCCAGGCGTTTGTCTAAGCCTTTGAGCAATGCCCCGCCCCCCGTTAGGTAGATACCATTGTTATAGATGTCAGCAGAAAGTTCCGGGGGGGCCATTTCCAATGTCTTCAAAACACCATCTTCTACTTTGGAAATAGATTTATCCAGACAAAAAGCAATTTCGGGATAGCTCACCTTAATCGTCTTTGGAATACCCGTCATTAGGTCGCGCCCTCTCACTTCGTAGTCGGAAGGGGGTTCATCCAATTCGGACAAAGCCGCGCCAACTTCCATTTTGACTTGCTCAGCCGAACGTTCTCCAATAAGCAGATTATGCTGCCGACGCATATAATCCAGAATATCACGGGTAAAGACATCGCCCGCCACTTTGATAGATTGCTCACAAACGATGCCTGAAAGGGCAATGACCGCAATTTCGGTGGTTCCCCCTCCAATGTCCACCACCATTGAGCCTACGGGTTCCTCGATATTGATACCGATACCGATGGCGGCGGCAATGGGTTCATGAATCATAAACACCTCGCGAGCTCCGGTATGTTCGGCAGCTTCTTTTACCGCGCGTTTTTCTACTTCGGTAATCCCCGACGGGATACAAATCACCATCCGGTAAGAGGGCGAGAAAAAGCGGTTGCCGGTGTTGATGAGCTTAATCATGCCTTTAATCATCTTCTCGGCAGCGGTAAAATCAGCAATGACCCCATCTTTCAGAGGGCGTATGGTGCGGATATTGTCGTGGGTCTTTTCGTGCATTTGCATGGCTTGCTTGCCAATAGCAATCACTTTTTCGCTTGTGCGATCGAGGGCGATGATGGAGGGTTCATCCACAACAATTTTATCTTTGTAGATGATAAGGGTATTGGCCGTGCCCAGGTCAATAGCTATATCGCCCGTGAAAAAATCTCTAAATCCCATAAAAAATCTTAAGAATTTCAAGGTTCAAAAAAGTTTAGAATATCAGTAAGCCATTTTTATAATTTCTCAACAAAGCTAATCATTTCAGTGCTTAAAATGGCGAATACCCGTGAATGCCATTGCCATTTTTGCTTGATTGCAATAATCAATCGATTCCTGGTCGCGCACAGAACCACCCGGTTGAATGACGGCTTTGATGCCCGCCTCGTGGGCGATTTCTACACAGTCGGGAAAAGGAAAAAAAGCATCTGAGGCCATCACGGCCCCTTCCAGCGAAAAGCCAAATTGCTGGGCTTTGAGAATGGCCTGTTTGAGGGCATCTACCCGCGAAGTTTGGCCTACACCACTGGCTAAGAGCTGGTCGGCACTGGCCAGCACGATGGTATTAGACTTGGTGTGCTTGGCTATTTTATTGGCAAAAAGCAGGGCCCTGAGTTCTTCGGCACTGGGGGCACGCGCCGTTACGGTTTGCAAATCGGCCTCGGTTTCGGTTTTATCATCCGCATCCTGCCAAATCACCCCGTTGAGAATAGTTTTGAAGCTTTTCTGTAAAGGCAGGGCCATTTTTTGACGGAGTAAAATCCGGTTTTTCTTGCTTTGCAAAAGGGTAAGAGCCTCAGGGCAAAATCGGGGGCAATCAAGATTTCAAAGAAGAGCGAATTGAGTGCTTCGGCAGTGGGCATATCCACCGGGCAATTGGTGGCAATCACCCCGCCAAAGGCCGAAACCGGGTCGCCGGCCAGGGCTTTGAGATAGGCCTCGCGGGGCTGAGCCGCCGTGGCAAGCCCACAGGCGTTGGTATGCTTGATGATGACAAAGGCCGTTTCCTCAAATTCGGCCAGCAAGGCCAGGGCGGCATCCACGTCCACCAGGTTGTTATAAGAAAGGGCTTTGCCGTGCAATTGTGCAAATAGCGCGTCTAAATCGCCATAGTAAACCCCGGCCTGATGCGGATTCTCGCCATAGCGAAGTGCCTGGCCCTGGGAAAGGCTAGGCTGGAAAGCCAGCACCGGCTTTTCGACCTGGGCGTTGAAATACTGAAAAATGCTGGAGTCATAATGCGCACTCACCTGAAAAGCTGCGGCTGCCAAATGCAATCTTTGCTCTGGACGCAAATGCCCCGCCCCTTCTTTCAGCCATTCGGCCACCTGCTGATGTTGGGCCTGCGAAGCCACAATGGCCACCTCGCGGTGATTTTTGGCAGCGGCCCGAATGAGCGAAATGCCCCCAATATCAATTTTCTCGATGATTTCCGAAGCCGGGGCCCCACTGGCCAGGGTTTGGGCAAAGGGATATAAATCTACCACCACCAGGTCAAAGCCCGGTATCTCATATTGGGCTAGCTCGGCCTGGTCAGTTTCCACCTCCGAACGATAAAGAATCCCACCAAAAACTTTTGGGTGCAGGGTTTTGACCCGTCCCCCCAAAATAGAAGGATAGCCCGTGAGCGACTCTACTGCGATGACCGAGTAGCCCAGGTCCTCGAGGTATTGCTGAGTACCCCCGGTAGAGTACAACTGAACCTTGTGCTGCTGCAAGACCTCAAGCAGGGGCTCGAGATTTTCTTTGTGAAAAACAGAAATGAGGGCGGAAGTAACTTTTTTCAAGGCGTAGAAAAGGCTAAAACAATGGGAAATTTTGAGCCACAAAAGTAAGAAAAATCACAGGCTTTCAATTGTTTCGGCAATAACTTTTGGGAAATAAGCATGCTCAAGGGCCTGTACTTTTTGGGCAATCGTTTGCGGAGTATCCTCTGGAAGGAGCGCGCAGCGGGCCTGAAAGATGATTTTTCCCTCGTCAAAGTGTTCATTGGCAAAATGAATGGTAATGCCGGACTCGGTTTCCCCGGCAGCCTTCACGGCCTCGTGGACATGGTGGCCATACATTCCCTTGCCGCCATACCTGGGCAGCAAGGCCGGGTGGATATTCAAAATGCGCTGTGGAAAAGCCTTCAGGAGGTATGAAGGAACCAGCCAGAGAAATCCGGCCAAAATCACCCAGTCAATTTTTGCAGTTTGCAAAGCGTGCAGCACAGTATCCTTTTCATAGAAATCATTTCGATCAAACACCAAAGTCTCTATCCCCAGCCGGGCGGCCCTTTCCAAGACTCCCGCACCCAGGCGATTGCTCAGCACCAGGCGCACCCGGATACGGGGATGATGCTGAAAATACTCGGCAATGTTTTGGGCATTGCTACCCGAACCCGAAGCAAAAATGGCTAGCTGCACAAGCATACGAAGTGGATTTAGTGTTGGTCAGGCAAAAATAAAGGCGGCCTAGCAAAAACAGGTCAGCGCAAGCCCACCATAACAAAAGCCCCCCAGCGCGAGGGTTGGGGATATTCGGCTTTGATGCGTTTTTGGGCTTCGTTAAAGGCCTGCCTTTTGTCGCCCAGTGCCAGCCAGTTTTCATAAAAAGCCACCATGAGCTTTTGAGTAACCTCATCCTCTACCTTAAACAAACTCATCACCACTGCTTCGGCCCCGGCCACAAGAAAGGCTCTTTGCAAGCCATAGACCCCTTCTCCAATAGAAATCTGGCCCAGCCCGGTCTCGCAGGCACTCAGCACCACCAGTTCAGTATCCTCAAAATTGAGGCTCATGGCCTCATAGGCGGTGAGAATGCCCGGCTCGCGGTCATAATGGTTTGTGTTTTGGGCCAGCAAATCACCGGCGCCCTTAGTCAATACCCCACTCTGCCGCAAAGGATCATTGCGAAGCAAAGCCTCGGCCTGGTTAAGTCCGCGAAGACTATCGGCCAACACAGCTTTAAAAAATCCGTGGGTGGCAATATGAATCACTCTCGAGCTTTCGGGATTCTTTAATATGCTTTCCTCGGCTTCCTGCTGATGAAATATCTGCACTTCCCAGCCTTTTTGAATCAATAACTGGCGGATGGTTTGGATTTCGGTTTCGGTGCCGGGCAAGGCCGGGACATGGTCTTGAAGCTGGCGGGTTTCGCTGGGGGCCAGGCTGTCAGGTTTATAGCCCGGGTTTTTGGCATAAAAGACCGGATTGCCAAAAAGAAGGGCTTTTTGGGCCAGGTTTTGCCGCAGTTGGCGGCGACGCTGACGGCGTGCCTGTTTGTTTTCATTGACAATCAAATCTTTGGTATTGCTCACCAGCATTACATCTTGCACATCAAGCACATATTGCCCATCCGGGCGGCGCAAAGACAGTACGTTAATCTGGTGATACACCCCGTCGGCGGAGAAATAAATTTTTTTGGCATTGGGCAAAGCGGCGGCAATGGGTTGCCAGAATTTTTCATACGAATAGCTGTCCTCCCGCTGAAAGCGCACCATATTGCGATAGTAGCGGTAGTATTTATTCTCTAGTTCGGTGCCGTTTTCCAACAAAACCAGGGCGGGCGCGGTGCGGGTTTGCGGACTAACCAGCAGGGCGGCATAATAAATTTCCTCACTGAAACCATCTACATACTTTCGGAACCGAATCATTTCTACGGCCGCTTCCTCTTCGTCCAGCGTTTTACGAACCTCCTTCCAGGTAGGCAATTCTTCTTCCAGGCTTTCGGCAAAGGCCTCAGAGCGGCTGCTGATTTCTTTTTCCAGCCGGTTGATTTCATTGCGCAAGTCTAATGGGTTAATTTCTTCTTCGGCCAGTTGCTCGGCGCTGAGGGCCAGGAGTTGATTGAGCTCTTCTTTTTTGCTAATCCAGGCCTGAAACAAGCTTTTGAGTGCCTCATCCGAACTGCTGAGAATGCTCTTACGAACCTTAATAGAAGCATTGAGCAACAGGGCCTTGGTGGCCAGTTGGTAATCGTACATCTGCCCGATGAGTTCAGGTTTTTCAGCCGCCATGCTTATGGCCAGGGTATTGAAAAACTCAAAATCTTCCCGGATTTTATTCCAAAATTTGGCTTTTTCGCGCTCGCTCAGGCTCGGGAAGTACGTTTTGATATAGCTCAAATACGCGCTAAGGGTGTTCTCGACAATCTTGAGTGCAGTGGCCTTTTCCCCACTCACAAAATACATCCGGGCCAGTTTGCTTTCGGTATTGATATAATCGGGATGTTCCTTATTCAATATTTTTTGATAGATGGCTTCTGCTTTTTGGTAATGCGAGCGGGCTTCATCAAAACGTTTGAGGCGGGCATACACATCGCCCAGGCGGGATAAGACTTCGGCAGAGCTCAAATTGCGCTCCCCCAGTTTTTCTATCCAGATTTGATTGGCCTGTTGCAATACCGAGAAGGCCGTTTCATATTGCTGACTGGCAATCCGGACAATCCCTTCATTTTTTAACACTTCTGCATACAGGGGATGCTGCTCGCTAAAACTGCGGGCAATGATTTTTTTGGCCTCTTGTAATAGTTCAAGGGCCTGGGCGCTGTTATTTGGGTTTTCGGCCAGGCGCAACAAGGCCAAATCACTCAAAGACTTGCCCAATTCCACGTGCCCGGGGCCAAAGGTTTTTTCCTGAATATGGAGAATTTTTTGGCGATATTCAATAGCCCGCTCATAATCGCCGATGGTGTAATAAAATTGTGAGCGCATGGCATAGGTATCCACCAAACGGGAGTTTCCTTCTCCGAAATGCTTCTTACCGATATTTTCGGCTCGCTGCCCCAGTTTTTCGGCCTCGGCATAATCGCCCCGAATAAGGGCAAGCGTGCCTAGATGCGTGAGCGGAAATAGCAAAAGATGATTGTCGGAGCCAAACTGGCGCTCTTTCTGGTGCAGGTCTTCCAGAAGTATTTCTTCGGTTTCGGCATAACGCCCAATACGCAAATACAAGGCCGCCGTGGCCAATGCCGAGCTGCCCCGCTGGCTAAAATCATCCAGTCCAAGTTTGCGGTAGATGCGGTCGGCTTGCCCCAGCAGTTTTTCGGCCTCCTCATACAGCCCGATAGTTGCCTGAATGCGGGCCATCCGGGTGAAGGCCTCCGCCCTTTCCACCGAGCGGCGAGGCAGTTCTTTTCGGATAATCTCCGCAGCGCGCTGGGCCAGGCTATCGGCCTGCTGGTATTGCCCCACTTTGAGTTTCAGCTCGGCCAGTTGGCCCAGTTGCAAACCCGTTTCCAGATGTTTTTCCCCAAACTTCTGGATGAGGCGTGTGCTAAGATTTTCGGCAATGGGCAGGGCCTCGGCATAGCGGTCGATAAGCTCATAATAGGCCACCACGGTTTGGGCCAGGGGCAGATACTCTTTATGATAATCACTGATTTGGGCAAAAATCATCTTTTGGGGTTCGGAAGCCAGGGTTTGACGAATGGCCTCAAAGCCCTGCTGGTGCGCAAACATCAGGCGGGCTTTTCGCACCAGGGCATATTGATAGGGCAAGGAAGCCTGCCCATAAGTGGCCTCGCAAAGCACCAGGCTACTATCCAGGTATTGCTTAAATTGGGCTTCGCTGATTTCGGAATAGTCGTGCAATTCATTCAAAAGCAAGTGCAGGATTTCCTGTCTTAAGGGATGGGCCAGGGGCAATTGTGATGTATTGATTTGCCATAGCTTTTTCAATGTTCCAAAGGCCCGTGCTTTCTGTTCCTCCAGAAGGTCTATTTCTGCATTCAGACGTTCTTCTTTGATTTGGTAGAGCCGGCCATTTTTAAAATTGGCCGAAGCACTCTTGGCATATAAAGCGACCTGCTGACGGGCGCGGCTGGCCTCGCTGGCTTGAATATGAGCCTGTATAAGGTGCTGCAGTGCTTCCATGTGCCCCTGGTGGTAGGGCTTTACCGCATTGGCAGCCTGTTCGGCATACTTGGCCGATTTTTTATAATCCTCGGTATCGGAAGCCAAACGCGACTGGGCCAAAAGAAAATGTACATTGGTGGCAGGGTCAGTATTGAGCGCGCTCACTTCGCGCTGGTGTGTTTGCAAAACGGAATCGGCCTGCGCATACAAGCCTTTTTGGCGATAAAGCTCCCCTTTCAAAATCAGCAACTTGGCCCATTGCGCCTCCCGATACACCCGGTCGTTTTTGCCCGGTAGTCCGAGGACACTGAGAGTAGTCTGTTTGCGCCATTCTTGCCAGTGTTGA
The DNA here is from genome assembly GCA_012031215.1 of Microscillaceae bacterium. Classification (GTDB taxonomy): domain Bacteria; phylum Bacteroidota; class Bacteroidia; order Cytophagales; family Microscillaceae; genus JAAUUB01. Next base: position 23,913 of record JAAUUB010000016.1, read on the forward strand.
GCCGTTTCGGGCCATTTTTCCAGGGCTTCATTATAAAAACCTTTCCCGGCCTGAATTTGTAGCTGGCGCAAGGCCCATTCGGCTTTCAGGTCGGCAACCTGCGCAAAGGCTTTTTCCTGGGCCAGGAGCAAAGTTTCGGCCTCCTGAAAACGCCCTGCTCGATGAGCACATCGCTGAGTTTTAGCCAGCCATACAAAGCCTGAGGAGCCTGTTGCGGTACAAGAGCAGCCAGTGAAGTCGCTATTTCTATGCGTTGCTGCTCTACAGACGGCAATTCCCCCAAAGAATTGGCCAAACCCAGGGTATATATTTCCAGCCATTGTTGATAGACTTCGGCATTCCCCAGCTTTTTGGCTACGAGCTTTTGGACGGTTTTGAGTTTGCTCCGGGTTTTTTCATATTGGCCTTTGAGGCGAAATTTATCAGTTTTTTCAAACAGGCTTTCCCAGGTCATTTGCCCAAAAACTGCCTGGCCCGAGAGGGCAATAATGGCCAAAATGAGACAAGATAAAAAAATAAGTTTTCGCATCCGTGTAGGTAATTTAGAATCTTGTAGCTTAAACAAAAAGTGAATCTCGAAATTTCGTCATCAAATCTCAGGAAAACAAGACTTTTCCAGGAACTTAGGAGTAAATCTTTGCCTTTTAAGGGGCACTTTGAGGCAGTCGCCCGGTTTTGCGGATGACAAATTCCACCCTGCGATTGCGTTGCCGGCCCGGCGCTGCGCCATTGTCGTCTATGGGCTGGCTTTCGCCCAAGCCCCGGGCCTTGACACGCGCGGGTGCTATCTGCCTTTGGATAAGCCAGTCGCGCACCCGGTTGGCCCTTCTTTGCGACAAATCAAGGTTTTTTTCTTCTGTCCCTATGCTATCCGTATGCCCCAGTACCAAGATTTCCGCCTGAGGATATTGATGCATCAGTTTCCACAAGGAATGAAGCTGTGGAAGAGAAGAAGGCAATAGGCTGTCTTGGTCAAAAGCAAACTGAATATTATTGAGGATTATCGGCTGCCCGGGAGCCAGGGGCCCAAAATCAGAGGCAATAGTCCCCGGAGGCGGTAAAGGCATTGTGGGCGGGGTTGACTCTAGCGGCCTTACTTCTACGGCATCCACAAAGTAATAAGCCCGGCCATAGCAAAAATCAGTTTGGCGAAGCCGGTCTTTCCAAAGGGAAACCAGGGGGGCTTCCCGAGTAGGTATAAAATTGCCAATGGTTAGGTATTGCTCCCCCCCACGCGCCCGATAATTGCCGCTTAGCTCCACCCACTGTCCTGGGGCGCGAAGGGCCGAATCCAATTTTATTTTTGGCATAAAGGATTCATTTTCCAGTATCACGATAGGAAAATCGGTAAGAAAAAACCCTATTTGCGCCCCGGTATAGTTAGCCCGGGGAGCCAGGGCTACCTGCATTGCCACCCGGTATAATCCATTGGCTTGTAGGGGTTCCAGGAGTTGGCATTGTAAAAACTCACGGTAATAAAGGTCGGTAAAATAATGGCGATGGCCAAATTCGAATTTACTTTCTCCCACTCCGGCAATCAGTCCGGCGCAGGCTTTCCCTTCGTAAGCGGGCACTGTTCCCCCGAGGCTATGAGGCAGCCCAAAATCCCCTTTGGCACAAGTATGAAAATAATCCGGCGTACAATCGGAGGGGACGGCGGTCCAGTTCGGGATTTCTCCTTGCTTGAAAAGCCCAAACTGGGAGGGGCATTGTGCAAATTCTTCAAAACCAGGGTTGGGCACGAGGTTTTGTGCTTTTGGGCCAACAAAGGGCCCGGCAATGAGCCAAATCCAAATCCAAGGCTTTGCAGGCATGTCCTATTTTTATCTTTGGAACGATTACTTACAATTGGCTGGTCTGTTTTGATTTTTGATAAGCGGGCCTACGTGTGCTGATTTTCATCGAGAGGCGCATTTAAGATTTGTTGGGCCTGTAGGCCGTATTTTTGACCTTCTTTGAGCATGTAGGCATAGGCTTGCTCAAAATCGTTGCGGATTTCCCCTTCCAGGATAGCTTCTCGCACGGCAGTTTTTATCTCGCCTACTACCGGACTGGGCCTCAGTCCGTAGGTTTGCATAATGACCTCGCCCGTGATTACTGGCTGAAAAATTGCGCAGGCGGTCTTTTTCATCTACTTCCAGCAATTTCTGCGCTACAATGTCCAGGTTGTGCAAAAGCGCTGCACTTTGTTGTGGTCTTTGGAGGTGATATCGGCCCGGCAAAGCTTGAGTAGAGCTTCCAAATCTTCGCCGGCATCAAAAAGCAAACGTCGCAGGGCGGAGTCGGTGATGTGGTCGCGTACCAGGGGGATGGGGCGAAGATGGAGGCGCACGAGCTTTTGCACAAATTTCATGCGCTCATTAAGGGGCAGCTTAAGGCGGCGAAAAATCTGGGGAACCATTCTTGCGCCCCGGTCTTCGTGGCCATGGAAAGTCCAGCCCGCCTTTTTGTCAAATCGCTTGGTAGCGGGCTTGGCTATATCGTGCAAGATAGCTGCCCAGCGCAGCCAGAGGTCATCTGTAAAAGGGGCTAGGTTGTCCAGTACTTGCAGGGTATGAAAAAATTATCTTTGTGGGCCTTACCCTCCACCACCTCTACCCCGTGGAGGGCGGCCATTTCCGGAAACACGATGGGCAGTAACTCACTATAAAAAAGGAGTTTAAAACCATAGGAAGGCTCTTGAGCCAGGATAATCTTGTTTAATTCATCGGTGATGCGCTCCTGGGAAACAATTTTAAGGCGTTCTTTCATCAAGGGAAGGGCCTCAAAAGTTGCCGGCTCAATGTCAAACCGAAGCTGGGTGGCAAAGCGAATGGCGCGCATCATTCGGAGCGGGTCATCCGAAAAAGTGATTTCGGGGTCCAGGGGGGTACGGATGATTTTCCGCTTCAAATCGTGCAGCCCCTCAAAGGGGTCGTGGAGGGTTCCCCAATCGGCCGCATTGAGGCTGATGGCCAGGGCATTGATGGTAAAATCACGGCGTTGTTGGTCATCCTCAAGAGTGCCATTCTCAACCAGGGGCTTGCGGGAATCTTGGCGGTAGGATTCTTTTCGCGCTCCCACAAACTCTACTTCCCAGTCTTTGATTTTTACCTGTGCAGTACCAAAGTTTTTAAACAGGGTTATCTGGGGCAAATAGCCTTCCGTTTTGGCCAGGTGCTGGGCCAGGGCTTCGGCCAGGGCAATTCCGCTGCCCACACACACCACGTCAATATCTTTGGAGGGACGTTTGAGGAGCAAATCGCGCACAAAACCACCGACCAGATAAGCAGGCTGGCCAAGCTTCTGGGCGCAATGAGCAATATGAGCAAAAACAGGTTCTTTCTCAAGCTGTGGGGCACAATTCATCCGCACAAAATTTACCTTTGTATCAACAAAGGTACAACAAAATCGCTTATTCCGCCAATACTGCCTCGCCTTGCACAAAAAAGCGGCCTAGATGGAGCATTTCGCCATTTTTGATATTGAGCCGCCAGTAATAAAGGCCATTGGGCAGGTCGAGTACATAGCGCTTTTGGCCAAATGGCACAAGAATAATCGTGGGTGTTTGGACAAAAACCTTCGTGATTATTTCAATCTCAAGGGTATCTATATTGTATTGAGAAGGCCATTCAAACTTTACGCTCTTTCCCCTTAGGATAGTATTGAAATTGGGTTCAAAACGCTGTTCAATCCGTGAAACCGAAAGTTGCGCTTCCAAAAAAGGGAGTTGCTGACTTTTGTATTTTTGTTCAACGCTTGCCAGAAGACTTGGTAGAGAGGTAGAGGGACTTGGATGAGTTTCTTGTTTCCCATCCTGAAAAAAGCCTTTTTCTTCACTGGTTTCCGAAGAATCTGGGTGCATGGCCTGTGAGGTGTTCGGATGGGGTATTTCTTCTGAACCTCCGGTTTTGTTTATTTTGGAAGTGTCTTGGGCAGGCCTTTGGCTGAGAGTTTGAGGGGCACCAGATTTTCCGAATTGGTAAAGGGCCGCGGCACTGGCGAGCAATAAAAGAAATACCGCCGCATAGCCCCAGGTGGCCTGCTTGATATTTTGCTTTCTTGTAGGTATAATGCGGCTTGGCAGTTGTTTACTTTGCCAAACTTCTTCAAGCTTCTGGGCAATTCCTTCTTGCCCGTAGATTTTTAGAGCCAAACGTATCTCCCGGTAGAGGGCTACTTCGCAGGCCAGGGCCGGGTCTTGTCGGATAGCTTCCTCAAAGGCCCTTTCGGCATCGGGAGGCAAGGTTTGATTGAGATAATCAAGAATTTTATTCTGGTCGAACATGGCTTGTTGAGTTGATAATTGACACTTGGCACAAAGTTAAAAGAAATCGGGTGATTGTTCTGGTGTCTGAAATATGTTTTTTCAAATAAAACATCTGCTACATCAAAATTTGGAATAATGAGATTAGGTCAAAAGAATTACCAAAGAAGACTTAATCGCTTTCAAAAAATAGTTCAATGTATAGTGCGGAAAAAGCCCCCTAAGGTTAACAATCTTTGTCAAAAAAAATTTGAGAACATATTTGCCAACGTGAAGGCTAAGCAAAGAAGAAATTAGTTTCCCTCCGACCAATCCTTAAAATCAGGATGTTTCTCGAGCAACTGACGAAAGCCCGGCAGGCAGATACGGCTACGCCTCACTTTGACCGAATCTTTCTTAAGTCTTAAAATGCCCGCAATGGCTGTATCCCTTTGGCGCTCAAAAAACTTACTTCGGATAATTTCCACGCAGTTGGCCAAGGCCGGGTCGGCCTTCATTTGGGCAAAAACATCCTCAACTATTCTGTACAATTGCTGTTGCCTTGCTTCCTCGGCCAGGGCTTTACTGGCTTCGTGGTCTATTTCGGGAGAAATATTCATTTCCAGGGAAATATTTTGGGAAGATTGCTCGCGCCAGACACTCCGCCAGATATTCTGAATAATGCCATAGGTATATTGGTCTATGTGTAAGATGTCTGATTTTTGTTGCAATTGATTAAAAAGGGCAATCATAGTTTTTTGCCATACTTCTTTAACCAAAAATTCATCTGCCTCATCAAGCACCGTTTTTTTTACAAATTTTCGGACCGTGTTGTAGTATCGCTTGTAGGCCTCCTCCCAAGCCTTCCGATTGCTTTCCCTGAGGGCTTTTAAAAATGCTTTGTCATTCATCAAATTGTTTTCCGGATGCTTCCAAAGGACAAAAATATCTACTTATCCCTTAGTTCGTGCTGGGAGTAATACAATTATTTTTTTTTCTGATTAACCTTTTTCAAAATCAGTACACAGTAAGATAGAAAGTATTCACGGCTTTGGAAATAAATTCTTTACTAAAAGAAACATAAAATGGCTGTCATTGTACCAACGCATTTTTCTAGTCAAAAAAATAGGCCCAAACCACAACATTCCTGCCTGGTGGTAGATGAGCAATGTCGGATATTTTTGCCCGAGTATGCCTCACAAACCGAAGTAGAAATGCAACCTCTGGTCAAGGTCTTGTATCTTTTTTTTCTCAAACATCCAGAGGGGGTATTGCTCTATGATTTATACGATTACCGCCAGGAATTTCTGCAAATCTACCAGCAAATCACCCGCATGGCCTGCCCGAAAGTGATTGCCCAAAATGTGGACCGGCTGCTGAACCGTCAGGACAATTCCATTCACGAAAAGTTTTCCCGTATCAAAAGCACCCTGGCCGCCCGGGTGCCCGGCCGTCTTTTAAAAGAATTACATTGTCTCGGGGCCCCGTGGTGGCAAAAAAACATTGCCATTGCCCCTCATCTGGTTGATTGGAAAGTATAGTTTTATTCCTCTTTTCATTCGTACTCCTTCGTATTTTATCCAATATCCTTTACAAAGCTTGCTCTAAACGCGCCCTGCCCCATCAGTTAGCGCGTTTTTTGCTTTTTGCCGGGATTTGTGCGCTTTGCCTTATCTTTGTTACCTGAATTTTTGGCTTGATTAATATTTGAAAAATAACCTAAGGCTTATGAATCCCTTGCTCCACCCCTTCGAGACTCCTTTTGAAACCCCTCCCTTTGCACAAATAAAAACCGAACACTACTTCCCGGCCGTAGAAGCGGCCCTGGCCCAGGCCCGGGAAGAGATTGCCAAAATCCGGGAAAATCCTGCACCACCCACTTTTGCCAATACCGCCGAAGCCTTAGAAGCCGTCGGTGAATCCCTGGGGCGGGTGCTGGCCATATTTTTCAACCTCAACAATGCCGAGACCAACCCCGAAATGCAGGCCCTGGCCAAGCAGATTTCGCCCCTTTATACCCAATATCGCAATGATGTATTGCTTGACGAGGCCTTGTTTGCCCGCCTGGAAGCCCTTTGGCAACAAAAAACAGCATTAGGACTTGCCCCCGAAGAGCAAATGCTTCTGGAGCGAAAATATAAAGCCTTTGTGCGCAATGGCGCCCGCCTGGGGGCCGCCGAGAAAGAACGGCTGCGCGAAATTGACAAAAGCCTGGCCACCCTCGCCCTCCAATTTGGCGACAATGTTCTGGCCGAAAATAATGGGTTTCAATTGGTGATTGAAAATGAAGAAGAACTGGCGGGCCTGCCTGCCCACGTCTGCGAGGCCGCCGCGCAAAGCGCTCAACAAAAAGGGCAGCCCGGAAAATGGACTTTCACCCTGGATTATCCGAGCTATGTGCCGTTTATGACCTATGCCCAACACCGCCCACACCGGGAAACCCTGTACCGGGCTTTTAACCAGCGTGGTTTTCAGGACAATGCCCATAACAATACCGAAATAATCCGGCAGATAGTGGGCCTACGCCACGAGCGGGCCAGGTTGCTGGGCTATCCTACCCACGCGCACTTTGTGCTCGAGGAACGAATGGCCCAAAATCCCGAACAGGTGATGGATTTTTTACAAGAATTGCTCCGCCAGGCTCGCCCCGCCGCCGAAAAAGAAATGGCCGAACTGCGTGCCTTTGCCCGCCAAACCGATGGCTTGGAAGACGTGAAACGTTGGGATTATGCCTTTTATGCCGAAAAGCTCAAACGTGAAAAATTTCAGGTAGATGACCAATTGCTAAGGCCTTATTTTTCGCTCGATCGGGTGGTGAAAGGGGTTTTTGAAGTGGCACGGCGGCTTTATGGTTTGCAGTTTATTGAAAACACACACATTCCGAAATACCACCCCGACGTGCAAACGTATGCAGTAGAGGATGAAACGGGCAAGCACCTGGCGGTTTTTTATGCCGATTTTTTCCCCCGACCCGGCAAAAAGCCGGGGGCCTGGATGACTTCGTTTCGGGGGCAGTCTTGCTGGCCCGGCCACGAATACCGGCCCCACATCTCAATTGTTTGTAATTTTGCCCAGCCAACTCCCAGCCAGCCTTCTTTGCTTACGCTGCAGGAGGTCTTGACGCTTTTTCACGAATTTGGCCACGCCCTCCACGGTTTGCTGGCTGATACCCAATACGAAAGCCTTTCGGGCACCAATGTATTTTGGGATTTCGTAGAACTTCCCTCCCAGATTATGGAAAATTGGGTCTATGAAAAAGAAACCCTTGATCTTTTTGCCCGGCATTACCAAACCGATGCGCTCATTCCGGCTGACCTGGTAGAGAAGGTAAAGGCCTCGGCCAATTTTATGGAGGGCTATCAAACCCTGCGGCAAATAGGCTTTGCCCTGCTGGATATGGCCTGGCATAGTCAAGTGCCCTCCAAAGAGGTGGATCTGCTTGCTTTTGAGCGCGAAGCAATGGCGGCCACTCAACTTTTTGAAGAGGTGAGGGATACAAATTTCAGCACGGCCTTTGCCCATATCTTTCAGGGCGGCTACTCGGCCGGTTACTATAGCTACAAATGGGCCGAAGTGCTGGATGCCGATGCCTTTGCCCATTTCCAGGAAAAAGGAATTTTTGACCGCCAGACCGCCCATTCATTTCGGGAGCATATCCTCTCAAAGGGTGGTAGCGAAGCCCCTATGACCCTCTATCTGCGGTTTAGGGGAAAAATGCCCGATTCTTCGGCCCTGCTCAAGAGGAGCGGGCTTTTGGAGAAATCTTGAAAAGCGGCTCCTGGTAGCTGAAATTTATCCTGGTCAAAGGGACTTCGCGGAGGCGATTTTGGGCTAAATGCTATTTTTTTCCCAAAAAGCAGCGTATTTAATTTTTTATTAAAAGAAAGCCGTATCAAGCAAAAAGCACCCCAAACATTTCCTCCAGTTTGCCAACGGCCCGCACCCGGATTTTGAACTGGTCAAGGGGCAGGCTTTTGAGGGCAAATTTGGAAACGAAAATCTGCTTAAAGCCCAGTTTTTCGGCTTCCGAAATGCGCTGCTCTATTTTGTTGACGGCCCGCACTTCGCCTCCCAGGCCCACTTCCGCCGCAAAGGCCGTATCAGGGGAAATGACCATGTCTTCGTAAGAAGACACAATGGAGGCACAAACGGCCAGGTCAATGGCCGGGTCTTCTATTTTCAGGCCGCCCGTAATGTTGAGAAATACATCCTGAGCCCCCAGCCGGAAACCGCCTCTTTTTTCGAGAACGGCCAGCAGCATGTTGAGCCGCTTGCTGTCGAACCCGGTTGAACTACGTTGGGGTGTTCCGTAGCTCGATACACTCACCAGCGATTGTATCTCGATGAGCAAGGGGCGATTGCCTTCCAGCGTAGCGCCAATGGCAATGCCACTTATGTCTTCTTCGCGTTGCGAAATCAGAATTTCGGAAGGATTGCTCACTTCGCGCAGGCCATCGCCCAACATTTCGTAGATGCCCAGTTCCGAGGTAGAACCAAAACGGTTTTTGGTGGCCCGCAAGATGCGATAGACCAGGTGGCGGTCGCCTTCAAATTGCAAGACCGTGTCCACCATGTGTTCCAGCACCTTGGGCCCGGCCAGGTTGCCGTCTTTGGTGATGTGGCCAATGAGAAAAACGGGCGTGCCGCTTTCTTTGGCAAATTTCATCAACTCGGCCGTACATTCGCGCACCTGAGAAATGCTGCCCGCCCCCGATTCTATAAAAGCCGACTGCAGGGTCTGAATAGAATCTATGACCAACAAATCGGGCGCAAAGATTTCAATCTGTTTAAAAATATTTTGGGTGGCCGTTTCGGTCAAGATGAAGCAGCCCCGGTCGGGTTCAGGACTGGTGGCCAGCGGGATTTTGGGGTTGAGCCGCTCGGCCCGCATTTTAATTTGTTGCTCACTTTCTTCGCCCGAAACATAGAGCACCTTATAGGCCGATAGCTGCAAAGCTATTTGCAACAAAAGCGTCGATTTGCCAATGCCAGGCTCCCCGCCAATGAGCACCAGCGAGCCCGGCACAATCCCTCCGCCCAAGACCCGGTTAAGCTCTGCATCAGGGGTGAGCAGGCGGTCTTGGGCGAGCGGATTGATTTCCTGAATGGCCCGCGGTTTGGCGGCTATCTTTTGGGAGGAAGAAGTGCGCCATTCGCCCTTTTTTTGCCCTTCTTCTTTTTGCAGGATTTCTTCGGCAAAGGAGTTCCAAGCCTCACATGAAGGGCACTTGCCCATCCACTTGGGCGATTGATAGCCACATTGCTGGCAAAAATAAGCAGAACGGACTTTGGCCATTTTTTTAGTATTTGCTAATAAAATTAAAGCTTGCCTGGCTAATTACCAAAAAAATTAGCAAAACACCGGGAGTTTTTTGGCGGAAACGCCTCCAAGGGCCATTTTGCCGGAAAAAAAAGAGGGCCCAAAAGCCCTCCTGTTCTTGCTAAAAACGGCATTTGCAATGCGGGAAAAATTAATGGGCCTGATGTTTTTCTTTGTGCTTTTTGATTTGCCGCCGCAGGCTTTCCACGGCCTGGTCCGTAGCCGCTTCAAAAGAAGTATCGTGTTCTTTGGCAAAAAGTATCGTGCCGGGTATCACCAGCTTGATTTCCACTACTTTGTTTTCGCGGCTGTGTTCGCCCTTTTCCAGGCGTAAAAATACCTCTCCGTCCGTAAAGCGGTCGTAAAATGTTTCGAGCTTGTCAATTTTTGCCTGCACAAAGTCAAGCAACTTCACATCAGCATCGAAATGAACGGAATGAATTTGGATTTTCATAAAACTACAGTTTAAGAGTGAAACAATTAATGAGCTTTGGGATGCGCCTGGTCAAAAACCGCCTTGATTTTTTCCAGGGAGGTATGCGTATAAATTTGGGTTGCACTCAGGTTGGCGTGGCCCAAAAGTTCTTTGATGGCATTGAGGTCGGCTCCATTATTGTGTAGGTGCGTGGCAAAAGAATGACGCAAAACGTGCGGACTGCGGGGCGAGCGCGAAGTAACCTGGCCCAGGGCCTGATGCACGGCCTTGTAAATCAGCATAGGATAGCCGGGCACCCTGGTCGCCCACAATCAGGTATCGATGCGCTAATTTGCCATCAAAATGGGCCTGCTTGCGCAGTTCGTATTGCTTGAGCAGGTGAAGCAGGGCCGCATTGACCGGAATGAGGCGCTCCTTGCGTCGCTTGCCCATCACTTTGATTTGTTGCTGACTGAAATCGATGTCGGGCCATTGCAAATGCATCAATTCGGCCAGGCGGATGCCCGTGCCATAGAGTACCTCCAGGATGACCCGGGTGCGCCAGTCGGCAAAAGTATCGGCAAAGGGAATGTCGTCCAGCAAGTGACGAAGTTTTTCCGCTTCAATAAAATTGGGGGTTTGAGAAGGCGTTTTCAAAGCCTTAAGCTTTTCCGCCGGATTATCGGGGCGGTAGTTGTTTTTGCACAAAAATTTAAAAAAAGACTTGGTCGTCGCAATTTTCCGATTGATAGAACGCGCCAGAAAGCCCTGCTCGCTCAAAAAAACCAGCCAGGCTCTTAATTGCGGATAGAGGGCCTGCGCGGGCTGGGCCTCTTCAAAGGTCTGTTCCAAAAAATCACGCAATTGGGCCAAATCCTGGGTATAGGCTTTGATTGTTTGGGCACTGTAGCGTTTTTCGTATTCCAGGTGGCGAAGAAAAGCCTCTATCATCCTATTTTGTTTGTGTAAATCCAGGGTTAAGAAATTATTTCCTTAATCTTAATAACCAAGATAAAAGGATTTTTTGAGAGATGCAATGATAATTGTCAAGTAATTATGGAAGGAGGGCTTACAAAAACAAGAGGTTCAACCGATAATCGCCCTCAAATGATTTCGCTTCGCCCTAGCCCATTGCCGCCGGTCTTTGCGAAGCGGGGCATCCCCGATTTTATACCTACACTTGCGGTAGTAGGGGGCCTTCCCCGATTTAGGCAGGAAATGATGAAAACTCTGCCGTTTGAACTTTCCTGAGGCGGTCCCGCTCATACTCCAGACTCTCGATTTTGATTTGCTGAATCAATTCAGACTTTTCCGACAATTTTTCCAATTCTTTTCGGCTCTGGTCTATTTGCATCTTGAGCCAAAGTTTTTCTTTGGCCGAAGCTTGTAGGCCGTCCCGTTGGTTTTGTTTTTGCAAAAGAATTTGCATTTTTTTTTGCGCTGTTTTGTATTGCATCTCCCATTGCGCAAGCCTTTTCTTTTCGTCTTTCTATTTCAAGGTTCAATCGGGCGATTCTGTGCTGGATTTGCTTTTGCAAAGTCCA
>JAAUUB010000201.1 GCA_012031215.1 Microscillaceae bacterium
CGGAACCCAAAACGCAACCCGCCCAGGTGGCCCAGGTTTCACTGACCTTTGACAATACCCGGGGCCTCCTGCCTTCCGAATTTTCGCATGTTACCATCACCCGGCGCTTTCACCGGAGTGGCGAAAGTGAATACCTTATCAATGAAGTGCGCTGCCGCCTTAAAGATATTCACAACCTTTTTTTAGATACTGGCATAGGGCCAGACAGCTACGCCATCATCGAGTTGAAGAAAGTGGATGAAATCCTGAGCGATAAAGAAAATTCGCGCCGGGATTTGTTTGAGAAAGCCGCCGGAATCTCCAAATACAAAGTGCGTAAAAAAGAATCGCTGGCACAGCTCGAGCTGGTGGATAAAGACCTGGACCGGGTGGGCGATTTGTTGTTTGAGATGGAGAAAAACCTGCGAAGCCTGGAGCGGCAGGCCAAACAGGCCGAACGGTATCTGCGGCTTAAGAAGCAATACCAGGAACACAGCCTGGCTTTTGCTCAAAAAGCCCTTGCACGCGCCCAGGCCGCCCAGGCACAGCTAAAACCCAAATAGAACAGGAAGGCCATCGCAAAGAAGAAATCCAGCAACAAATACGACAAAATGAGCAGGCCATGGAGGAAGGCCAAAAGACGCTCGACCACTTTGAACTGGCCCTCCGAAACAAACAACAGCTCTTTAATAACCACCAGGCGAAAATCCGACAGCTTGAAAACGATAAAAAGCTAAGAGCCGAAAAGCTTTTTTACCTTCAGGAAAAAATAGAAAAAATCCGGGCTCAAATTCAGCAAGACCTGCAACAGCAGCAACAAGTCCGCCAATCTCATCAACAGCAGGTGCAGTTGCAGACCTCAGTAGAAAAACAATGGCAGGAGGCCGAAGCCCTCATCAGCCAAACTGAAAAGCAACACCAGGCCCAACAGCAAAAAGTGCAGGAACTCATCACCCGGCTAAACAGTCGCGAAGCAATTTTACGCCAAAGGCAGCAAGCCATCCTGCAAGACCAGCAGGCTTTTGAGATTAAAAAAACCCAGCTCAGTGCGGCCAAGCAAGCACTCGAAAATACAACAGGCCAAAACCAGCGCCTGGAAGAAGAAATACAGCGCTACGATGCCGACCTAAACCAGGCCCAGGAAGCCCTCCAGATGGCCAAGACATCTCTCCAGCAACTCAAAGAAAAGGAAGACCGCCGCACCGAAGAGCTTCGGGAAATGGAGCAAAAAGTGCAGGCCCAGCGCGAGCTACTGGCCGAAACGCAAAGAGCCCTGGATGCCCGCCAAAATGAATATCAGCTAACGGAGTCTTTTCTCAACAACCTGGAAGGCTATCCCGAAGCCATTCAGTATTTGCAGCAAAGCGAGGCCCACGACTTGCCCCCCATGCCCCTGCTTTCGGAGGTGCTCATCAGTGAAGAGCTTTATCGCCGGGCCATCGAGAGCTACCTCAATCCCTGGATTAATTATTATGTAGTGGCCACAGAAGCCGAGGCCCGACAGGCCATTTTGCAATTGGAAAAGGCCGAAAAAGGCAAGGCGCACTTTTTTATATTGGAAAAACTGCCCCCGCCTTCCCAGCCCGCCCCCTCGCCCGTGGATGAAAGCCCGCTTTTTTGGGGCGGGCTGGATGTTTCTGTGCTCAAGCCCCGCCCGGAAGATGCCCCGGTTTTGGCACTTGAAGTAGTGAGCTGCGACCCTATCCACTGGCCGCTCCTCTGTTTGTTATTACAATCGGTCTGGATTCTCCCGCACGAGCACTTTCCGCAAATAGTCCCCGAGGATGACTACGTTACCCGGGACGGGCGCATTGTGCGCCGGCTTTATCAACTTACGGGCGGTTCGGTAGGGGCTTTTGAAGGCAAACGACTGGGCGGAAGCCGCAACCTGGCCATCTTACAAAGCCAGATTGCAAAACTCAATCAAGACATTTCTCAACAAAAAAACGACCTGCAGTTTCAATTGGCCAATCTTAAGAGCCTCAAAGAAAACCGTTCTCTGCGCGAAGCCTACGAAAGAAACCTGCTGCAGGTAAATCATATCAATGAACAATACATCAGCCTGCGAAGCAAAAAAGAACAACTGACCCAGGTGGTGGAGGGCAATGTGAGCCGCTATGAAGAAGCCCGCGAACGCATCTATCTTCTTCAGGAAGAAGTGGAAGCCCTGGCCCCGCAGGTGCGCCAAGCCCAGGATGAGATTGCCCGCCTGCAAACCGAAACCGAAGACCTCCGCCAGCAATACCACGATGAAGAGGCCCAGCTAAGGACCCTGGCCGCTCAGGTGAACGAACAAAAACGCAGCTTTTATCAGCTCGAAAACCAGTTTCAGGCCCAGGTGCGCGAAGGTGAATACCAGCAGCAGCAGCTTCAAACCCTGAGCCGCCGCCTGGCCCAGCAGGGCGAAGAACTCAAAACTGCGGAGGCCGAACTGGAATCCCTACTGGAAAATGAAGAAGATTATGGCTCACAAATAGACATCCTCCGGGCCGAAACCGAAGATTACCAGCGCAACCTGCAAAGTGTAGAAAAGGACTATTACGAGCGCCGGGGCCAACGCAATGACCAGGAAAAAAACCGCCAGACACTTTATAAAAACCGAGAACAGCAGGACGAAATCCTGCGCCGCCTGGAACAGAAAAACCACGAAACGCAACTAGAACTCACCAGCCTGCGGGAGCGACTGGCGGCCGAGTTTAATCTGGAGGCCCACACCATGGCCCATTCCGAAATCCCGGAAGACCTGCTGGCCAGGGAGGAAGCCGCACTACGGGCCGAAGCCAGCCGGATTCGCCAAAAAATAGACAATCTTGGCACGGTCAATCCCATGGCCCTGAGCGAGTACGAGACCCAAAAAGAGCGTTATGACTTCATCAGCGGCCAAAAAGCGGACCTCGAGGCCTCCAAAAAATCTTTGCTCAAAACCCTCTCCGAAACCGAGTCTTATGCCCGAAAGGCATTTATGGAGGCTTATGAAAGCATCCGGCAAAATTTTATTCAGGTATTTAGGTCTTTGTTTTCGTCCGAAGACCGCGCCGACCTTATCCTGGCGGAGCCCGACAATCCCCTGGAATCAAAAATTGAAATCATTGCCCAACCCAAAGGCAAACGCCCTCTGACCATAGACCAGCTCTCGGGTGGCGAAAAAACCCTCACTTCTACTTCGCTCTTGTTTGCACTCTATTTGCTCAAACCCGCCCCTTTTTGCATCTTTGATGAGGTAGATGCCCCCCTCGACGATGCCAACACGGATAAGTTCAACAATATCATCCGCGATTTTTCCAAAAATTCTCAATTTATCCTCGTTACCCACAATAAGCGCACGATGGAAACTACCGACGTGCTTTATGGGGTGGTGATGCCCGAAACCGGGGTTTCGCAGGTGGTTCCCGTGAGCCTGCGTCAGGTAGAACAGGTGCTCGAGAATCGCTTACAGGTATGAAAGCCCTGGCCGATGCCGAAGCCGAACTCAAAAAATGCCGGCCCCATTTGGCTCCCTGGGGGCGCAAGCAAAATGATGAATGGGACCAACTCACCCGCTTTATCTATCAAGCTGATAATTTTGACGCTTTGCAGGATAAGATTGCGCAAAGCAAGGGGCTTTGGCCCGAAGGGGTGGCCCATTATGCCCGCAATCGCTGGTACAATTACTGGTCGCCCGGGCCATCGAACAGATTTTTGCCCAATCACCGGAGGTGCAGCCAGCCGCAAGCCTTTATGACAAGCAGGTGGATTTTAGTCTGCAAGGCATCGATTTTGACCATAAAAACTACCGTTTTCCCAAAAAACTACGGCCAAAGCCTGGTCGAGGCCCAGCTTCGGCCTTCTGAACTGATGCATTGGCTCTACATGCACCAATCTAACCAGGGCAGACAGCACTTTGCCAACCGCCTTTTTGTGGTGTTATATCATCCCGAGGGATTTCACTATTTTCTGAAAGCCGAACTGGCCTGGCTACAGACCAAAGTGGAGGCCTACCTGGCCAATTTTGACCCCCAGCAGCTTACCATCCTTTATTTTTCGGGTCAGCACATGCTCACCTATTGCGACCTGATTTGGGCGGTATGGGAGGGAAACACCGATTAGTCCTCTGCCAACACTGCCTGGGCCGACTGGCACCAGCTTTTCAATTCGCTTTCATATTTTTTAAAATCTTCCGAATCGAAAACGGCATAGTTCATTTGTTTGCCCAGGTTAATGACTTGCTTGAAAAAACGGCTGACCGCTTCAAAATCTTCCAGGGCAAAATCTGTCTGGCAAATATTGAGCACCAGGTCGAGCATATAATTTTGCCTCGGGAGGGGGGTAGAAGCATCGATGGCATCAAAGGCATCTTGCTGCAAAATCACAAAGTCAATGACCTCGGCCCGCCAAAAATACACGTGGTATTCTATGGGCACACCATCATCGCCCAGAATATTGATTTGGCCGGCTGCTTCCTGGCCCAGGCGAAGCAGATTTTTCAAGGTGCTTATTTTTTCGGTCCAGTCGGGAGCAATTTCTTGATTGAGAAAATCCCGCACATCTGGATATTCCAGGTATTTTGAATAACTGTCGATGGGGTCCACAGCCGGGTAGCGTTTGCTGTCGGCTCGGGCCTGAGAGAGGGCATAAAAACAACGGGTGGCCTTTTTGGTCGCCTCTGCTACCGGGTCTTTCAGGTTCCCCCCGGCGGGCGAGACTGTGCCCAGGATGGTGATGGAGCCGCTGTGTCCATTGCGCAGGCTTACCTGCCCGGCGCGGGCGTAAAAATTAGAAATAATAGCGGGCAAATCCATCGGAAAAGCATCCGGGCCGGGGAGTTCTTCCATGCGGTTGGACATTTCGCGCAAAGCCTGTGCCCAGCGCGAAGTGGAGTCGGGCAGGATAAGCACCTTGAGGCCCATAGCCCGGTAATACTCGCCAATGGTAACGGCAGTATAAACGGAAGCTTCGCGGGCGGCCACGGGCATATTCGAGGTATTACTGATGATAATGGTGCGTTCCATGAGCTTGCGCCCGGTACGGGGGTCATCCAGCTCGGGAAATTCCTTGAATATCTCTACCACCTCATTGGCCCTTTCGCCGCAGGCCGCAATGATGATGATGTCGGCATTGGCTTGTTTGGAAAGGGCATGCTGGAGAATGGTTTTTCCACTGCCAAAAGGCCCCGGGATAAAGCCCGTGCCCCCTTCGGCAATGGGGGCCAGGGTATCAAAGACCCGAATGCCTGTTTCCAGCATTTTGGCGGGTCGGGGCTTGTCGGTGTGAATCCGCAAGGCCTCTTTCACGGGCCAAAATTGAAACATCTGCACCTCTGCTTCCTCTCCCGAAGGGTGCTTTAGCTTGGCAATGGGCTGGCTTAGCGAGTATTGCCCCGGCGGTTCAATATGGCTAATCTCCCAAATGCCTTCCAGATGAAAAGGAACCATGATTTTGTGCGAAAGCCAGTTTTCGGGAACCTCGCCCAGCCAGTCGCCTGCTTCTACTTTTTGCCCAACCTGGGCCAGGGGGCTGAAATCCCAGATTGATTCAAGGTTGAGGGCTTCAAAGTATTCCCCTTTTTGCAAAAAGAGGCTGGGCATGGCCGAGAGGTCTATTTGCAGACCGTCGTAATCACTACCCAGCCAGCTGGCCCCAGCCTTACCTCGAGCTTGTGCCGCACAAACTCCACTGGGTCGCCCATCCGCACACCGCGGGTGCTTTCAAAAACCTGGATAGAGGCCTGTTCGCCCTGCACCTTGATGACCTCGGCCATGAGCTTTCGCCCTTCGCGGTGGAGGTACGCAATTTCGTTTTGGGAAACCGGGCCGGCCAGTTGTACCGTTACCAGATTGGCCACTATGCCCGATACTTTGCCAAAGTTTTCCATATTCACTTCCCTTTTTTGGGCTGTTTCCTGCAATTAAATTTTATATTCAGAAAAAGATTCAAAATCCCTTTTCCAGGGTTTTTTGTAAATTTCCGAGCAATTCTTTCCAGAAGTGCGCGGCTTCCGGGCTTTTGAGGATGCTCCAGCGGGCCACAATTTGCAATTTTGCCGTAAAAGCAAAAATATTTTCTACCTGAAAATAGGCAAAGGTGGTATGGTCCTCGAGCCATTGCCAGCGCAGCCGGTCAAAAGCCTGCTCCCGGGCCAGGAGCGAATCCAGGTGGAGGGCGTGCAGGATTTCGGGGCCATAGGCCCAGCGTCGGGCAAAATCAGTATCGGCCAGGGGCCTGGCCAGGAGAAGTTCATTGAGTTCATTTTGCCCAATCAGGTGTTCGGCCAGGCTTTGTCCAAATTGGCGGCAATTTTCTGCTGCACGGATATTTTTTATATCCTGCTCAAAGCCAAACCACTGCCGCACCAAAGGCTGCGGATAGTGGCGGGCATAGGTATAGAAATAATCTAAAAGAATATTTTCCCATTCCCAGTTTGCTTTTTCGGACTTGCTTTCCTGAAACAATTGCACAAAGGCGGCCAGGTAAGGCCTGAGATGCTGGGTTTGGTATTGGCATTCCTGTATGTCTTCGGACGAAAAGACCGAAGGGCTGAGCCAGGGAGCTTGGGGCACAGCCAAGAGAAAATTGAGCAGGTTTTGGTGGTCATTGGGCAGGAAGAGGCTCGCGACGTGCGCATAATCATTGGGGCTGAGGTGCTGGCTCAGGGTTTCTTGCCATTCTGGGAGCGAAAAAGGCAAAAATCCGGCATCAGCACTCAATTCCGGGCAGCCGGCCCACAGATAAAAATATTTTTTAGGAAAGCGGGGCAGCATGCGGGTCATTTTGAGGGCTTTCGGAAGCCGCTGGGCCAAATAAAAAGGGTTTGAGGGCGGGGTGCAAGTATTGAGTAAAAAAGGCCTGGAGTGCTTCCTCAGTAAAGGTGATGCGGTAGTGTCCGTCTTGTGGACCGATTTTAAATCCGGCCGGGATGTGGGGGTCAGCCTCAAAAACCAGGCTTTGGTCCAGGATTTTCAGGGCGTTGTTTTTGAAAAAGTCCGTCAGGGTTTGTTCATCTTCCGGGCTAAGCCAAACTTTGAGCGGGATGGCTTCGGATGGAGCGGGCGACCACCGGTCTATGAATTGTTGAATGATTTTTTGTAAGAAATGCGGGTCTTGCAGGGATAAACGGAGAGGAGGCTCAATTACACTTTTGGTCATCAGATTCAAAACTGACTGGCGCAATTGCGCCAGGGCTTTTTGCACGGCGATTTGTAAGTTTTTTTGATGGTTTTCTAAGTCCTGGCGTTGCTGCGCTTCCGCCTTTTGCCGTATTTCTTGGGCGTGTAATTGAGCCTCTTTAAGGACACTATCCGCTTTTTCCTGGGCGCGGGCCATGAGGAGCGCGGCTTCTTTCTCCGCCTTTTCTATGCCCTCCTGATAGAGTTTATCGGTCAGTTGCCGGAATTGGTCGTTTACCATAGGTTTGGTAAGTCGTTTTAATTAGGCTTCGTAGAACTTCTTCGGCTAAGCACTTTTTGGGCCGTCTGAAATTATCTCCCAAAACCCGGGTCTAGCCACTGGCTAATTTAGAGATAAATTCGAGAAAAAAATTTTTTCCATAAATTTTATAAAAACACAGGCTTTTCTTAAAACAAGCAACATCAATTGCAACACCTATTACATAAACGTTTCGCGGATATTGCAGGTAGAGACCATCCCAATCTTATCATAATGGGTATCCAACCATTCCTGGGCATAATGGCGGCCCAGGTCGCGCATTTCCGTAAGAAAATTCCAGGTCGCATTGAGTTTGCTGGATACGTTCAGGTTCCAAATATCGCGTTCGGGGTTGATATTATGGATATTGAGATGCCGAAATTTGCCACCCGGATTGTAACCTTCTCGCATAAGCCGCTCCACAAACTCAATCTTGCGCATCTCGAGCATCAGGCTGGAGTTGAAACTGAGTTCATTGACCCGGTCCTGGATTTCATCGGCAGAGCGGGGGGTATCAGGAATATTGATAGGATTGATTTGCACAATCATGATGTCGTTGCAGTCGGTGCCGTCAATCAGGGGAAAAATGGGTGGGTTCCCCATAAAGCCGCCGTCCCAATAGTCTTCGCCATCGATGGTAACGGCGTGGAAAAGCTGGGGCAAATTGGCCGAGGCCAACACGGCTTCCACCGATATTTCGCCCAGGCCAAATACCCTTACTCTTCCTCTTCGGACATTGGTGGCACAGACAAAGAGCTTGGTGGCCAGGCAGGCCCTCAATCTTTCAAAATCGACCAGGCTGAGCAAAATCTCCCGCAATGGATTATAGCCCGAGGGGTTGAGCTCATAGGGTGAAAAGTAAAGCGAAATAAACTCTACGAAATTATAGCCCGGCGAATAATCCATATTCCCTTTTTTGCCGAAGGCTCGGTCGTACCAACTGGGCTGAAGCGGGGAGAAATACGCATAGTCCGAAGCTTTTTTCCAAAATTCGTGTAGCAATTCTCTCGCTTTTTCGCGCCCCGACAGGTGCAGTCCGTAAGCCAGGAGGGTCGCGTTCATTGCCCCGGCACTAGTGCCCACAAAGCCGTCCAGTTTAAGGGTTTCTTCTTCCAGAAAGCGGTCGAGCACCCCCCAGGTAAAGGCCCCGTGAGAGCCGCCGCCTTGGAGGGCCAGGGCTAGATGTTTTTCAGTTTTTGGCATATTGGGTAATACTCTTGGAAATATTCAAGTGCGGCAAATTTAAGTAGCTTTACATAAAAAAAAGCCTTCGCGGAAAGGCGAAGACTTCTTTTGTGAAAAATAAAATAAGGGCAGACTTATTTCTTAACTCGGCGAAAGAGGTAACGGGTGATGAAGATGCCCGTGCTTGTATCTGCACTATAGACCCCGCCAGCGGTATTGTAAAGCTCCCAGCCCTGGTCGCTCAATTGCTGGATTTTATTGCCAATCATAGCCTCGTTGCTCATAATATTGCCAAAATTGATGCCTACTGCGCTAAAAAAGTTTCCAACTTGAGTTCTTCCTGGCGGCCATTTTCATCCCGAATCAACATTCTTGAACGACCCAGG
>JAAUUB010000202.1 GCA_012031215.1 Microscillaceae bacterium
AAACCCACTCAGGTTCCCCTGGGCATCAATCGTAAATTCCACGATTACTTCTCCCTGAATGCCTTTTTTACGGGCCGAAGCCGGATAGACAAGATTTTGCTGAATAAAAGCCAGTAAGTTAGCCTCTCCGGCCTTGTAATGTGCTTCTATGCTTATCAGGGAATCCGCTTCTGCCAAAGTAGGCACCAAGACCGGGACTTCTTCCTGCACTTCAACATCCAGATCGACGCTGATGGCCTCTTCATGGGCGTATTTTTTTGGCTTTTCGGCCCGGGGAGGCGCCAACTTCATCACCCCACGAGAAGCGGTCTTGCTATATACCACCTCACCCAAGGCCCGGTCAGAAACTCCTTCGGGCAGCGGCAGGGGCTGCTTTACGGTGCTGAGGGGGCGGTCAGGGTTGCGGACCTCGGTATCAATGGCGACAAAGGAAGTATAGGCCGTCAATAGGTTGTATTTCAGGCCCAGTTCAATGACTTCACGCACCCTTTGGGCATTGTCGGGATTGCTTTCTACCATCTGCACCACTTCGGCCTCACTGGGATTGCCCCAGTAGCTCACCGAAAGGCGATTATAATCATCCAGCAACTGGATTTTTTTGCGTGCCCAAAGGTAGCGCAGGGCTTGGTTGTTTTCTGCCGTGTTTTTGGTAATGGCAATGGTTTCCGAATAAGTATTTTGGCCCGAAAGCCCGCTAATGGTGATACTGCCTTTGGCCTCGCCCCGGTACTTGCCGTAAATCAGGATGGGCCGCTGGGCAAACACATCGGGCACGGCCTGGGGGGCGATGTCATAAGCTTCAAAACCATTGAACTTTACCTGGATATTGGTCAGCACCGGTTGCGAAATGTATTGATGAAACCTTGCACTGACCCCGGCCGCTTCGCTGGCCTGGGTTACAAAAAAGGGCTCACCCATACCTACCCGGGCCATGCCTTCTATCAAAAAGCGATTCACCGAAGAGCCAATGCCAAAGGCAAACAAATTGGCCTCATTAAGCCGGTTGCGAATCAGGTCAAATGCTTCGCGCTCAACGGTAACGTAGCCATCCGTGATGACCACAAAAGTGCGGGAGAAAGCACGGGTTTCTTTAAAAGCAAAGGCATTTTCCAGCGCGGGCAAGAGCCGGGTTCCGCCACTGCCTTGTTGCTGGTCAATCACCCGTAGGGCTTTTTCAAGGTTGGCGGCGGTAGCGGGCATAGATTCGGGCGAAAGCATTTGGTTACTGCTTTCAAAGAGCATCACGTTAAAGCGGTCGCTTGGTCGCAATTTGCCAATCAAATCCCGCATCAGAGATTTGGTCAGCTCCAGGGGAAAGCCGTGCATAGAGCCGGAAACATCCACAATAAAGACATACTCCCGGGGAGGAATCTGCTCAAGAGTAGGCAATTTGGGAGGTTGCAGCATCACCAGAAAAAACTTTTCTGCCCCGCCCGCATAGCTTTTTTCATCGCCACTGGCCACCGCTGCTTCTTCTTCATAGAGCAAGACCCCGGATTGGATTTGACCGCCCGAAAGCCGGTATTTGAGGATAAAATCTTTATTGCCCCGGTACTTTTCGCTTGCTTTTAAGGCTATTTGTGCGGCACTACGGCCCGTAAAGCGGATGTCGGCCTCGTGTGAGGGGCAGGTAATGTCCTGAATGGGCATGCCTGCCGTCAGGGTGGTTTGCAAGCCAAAAGTATAGTTGGGGTTTTCGCCTTCGTGCAGATAAGGATTGGCCACCCATTGCTCGTGGGGGAGGGCCTGGGTTTCGGGGGTTTCGGAGTAGCGCGGACCCACGACGGTGGGATAGACAAATTCGTAGGTGCCTTCGGTGGGCTCCAGCAATTCGGTGTAACGCAACTCAACGGTGATAGAATCGCCGGGTAGAATATTGGCCACATTCATCTGAAACACATTCGGGTTTTGCTGTTCCAACAGAGAGGCGGTTTTTCCTTCTTCTTTGGCGGCTTCATATTGCTCGCGGGCTTTCTTGCGCTCTTCTATCCTGGCTACCAGCTTGCGCTCGCCAATGGTCATGGTCATGGCATAGACCGCAGCCCGGGTAGAGCCGGGAAAAACATAAATGGCCTCGAGCGGATTTTTGCCTTCATTCACATAGACCTGTTGTACGATTACATTGGCAATCACCCCGGCAATATTGACCTGAGCAGCGGTGTGCTTGAGGGGCATCCGGTCGGTTTGCTTGTCTTTGCTTTTCACCAGAAAATAAGGTGAAAGGGTACGGTCGGGCGGGGTTTGGGCCGGAAGCACCTGCCCCACTAAAACGAATAAACACAAAAGCATAAAATTTTTCATATCGCGAATTTAAAGTTTATCAATGTTCAGACATACCGAGGCGAAGGGGAACTTATTACGGCGGGCGAAGGAAAAAGACAGGAAATTACTCGAGTCCGGGCCTTGGGGCGAAGAAGCCTTTTGCCACAACCTTCAGAATTTACCAATGATGATTGATCCAGGTGGTTTTTTCCCGGCCTGTTGGCGGGGAAACAATCGGGCTACACTGGACTTAAATGGGAACAAAACCGAGTGGCGGTTTATTTCTAAGGCCGGCTAAAAAATGGGAAGCGTTTTCCGGTTTTGGGAAAAACCGAAAGAGGGAAACACCTCCTGGCATTTCCCTCCAAAAAAATTTAATTATTTTTAAAAACTGGCTTCCTTTTTTCCATCCCTGCCTGCATCACCTCGAGGAGGTCATGGGAGTAAATCATGGCCGCATTCCAGGTAGCCACATAGTTCAGCCCCTCTGCAACGGAATGGTCGCGGCTGTAATTGAGGATTTCCTTGGTGCCACGCATGGCAATAGGGGATTTTTCGGCAATAAGGGCGGCTATTTTCCCCACTTCGGCCATCATTTCTGCATAGCTGGGGTAGCAGCGATTGACCAGATGAATTTGCTCGGCTTCCTGCCCCGACACATTGCGCCCGGTATAGGCCAGTTCGCGGGCAATGCCTTCCGGGATGATTTTGGGCAGGCGCTGCAAGGTTCCGACATCGGCCACAATGGCCAAATCAATCTCCTTGACACAAAAATAGGCATCCTCACTGCAATAGCGCATATCACAGGCCGAAGCCATGTCAATCGCCCCTCCGATACAAGCCCCGTGCATGGCCGCCAAAACGGGCTTACGACAGCGCTCAATGGCCGTAAAGCTTTCCTGCATTTCCAGCACCGTAGCCCGGAAATTTTCACGGGCACGGGCCGGGTCAAACTTTCCGTTCATCTGCGATTGGGTGTCGGCAAACATTGCCAAATCCAGCCCGGCACTGAAATTTTTGCCTTCTCCACTCAAAACAACGACCCGGACGGCCTCATTACGGTCCAATTCAGCCATCACCGTGCGCATTTCGCCCCAAAAGGCCCGCGTCATGGCGTTGGCCTTGCCGGGATTGTTGAGCCGCAAGTGGGCCACACCATCCTGCACCTCCAGCCGAAGGGTTTCATAGATTTTTTCCATTGGTACATTGGGTTTAGATGCGCAAGCATCGATTGCGCAAACGATTTAAATAAAATATTGGTCAATAATTTGCTAAATCTTACGCCGTAAGTATCGGAGCCTGATAAAGCGATTACGACTTTCCATTTTGGGAACCCATTAAGACCCTCCCAAAACTTTTTCGTAAGAGAGCAAAAGCCCGAAACACTTATAAAATTACACATAAATTATTGAACGATACCGAAAGGGATAAAAATTTAAAGCCATGAGAGAACAATGGGTCATTGCAGATATTCACGGTTGCGCCCGAAGCCTGATGCAATTGGTAGAAGAAAAAATAAAGCCTAGCCGCCAGGATGAAATCTACCTGCTGGGCGACTACATAGACCGTGGCCCGGACAGCCGGGGGGTGATAGATTATATCATGTATCTTCAGGACGTGGGCTACCAGGTTTTTCCCTTGATGGGCAACCACGAGGATGTATTACTGCGCTGCTATGCCCAGGAATGCGCCCCGGAAGGCCCTATCGGAATGTATGACCTCAAGGAAAGCTGGCTTTACTTTGGCGGCCGGGCTACCCTGAAGAGCTTTGGGGTTAAAAATCTCTGCGAAATCCCCCCTCATTACCTTCGTTTTCTCTCCCAATTGCCTTATTACTATAAGCTGGATAATTTTGTGTTGGCCCACGCTGGTTTGAACTTTTGCCTGGCCGACCCTTTTCGGACAAGCTCTCGATGCTCTGGATAAAAGACTATACCGTGGACCGGGCCAAAATCCAGGGACGGCGACTTTTGCATGGCCACGTGCCCTACACCCTGGGACAAATCCAACGCCAACTAGAACACGGCCACGCCATCTCAATCGACAATGGCTGTGTGTATCAGAAATCGGGTATGTCAAACCTGATTGCCCTCGAAATCAATAAGATGGAACTTCAGATACAGCCCAATGTGGATTTTGGGGTGCAAAAGCACCTGGCTTTGGCGGCCGCGGCCTGAATCTGACCAAAAAGAAAGCCCCGGAAAAATGTAGGCCTCAAATGCTTTTTGGGCCAGGAAAAGGGTGCATATTTCTCCTCTCGCAAGCCATACAGTGATGCTTTATCGTTGAATGGGGCTCTTTCTAATCCGACTTATCTCTTGCTCCGGCTGGTATTCAAGTGGTGTTGGGCTTTGTAGGCCGTAGGGGTAAGTCCGGTGATTTTTTTAAATACCCGCCCAAAATAATGCAGGCTATTAAAGCCCGAGGCATAGGCCGCATCACTCACATTTTTATCGGGCTGCACCAGGATTTCCGCCGCTTTTTTTACTTTTTCCTGCAAGATATAAGCCGTAGGCGATATTCCAAACACCATTTTAAAGTAGCGATAGAAACTGGCCTGGCTCATGCCCGCCAATTGGCAGAGGGTTTCGCCAGAAATTTCCTCGTGCAAATGCGCCTGAATATAAGCGGCTACCCGGGCCAGGCGGCGGCTTTCGGCATATTGGCCACAATGATGGAGCAAAGTATGCCGGGCCTCAGTCTGTAATACCCGGATAATCAACTCCTTAATGCTGTAATCTATAAACAGCGGGCGGCTTGCTGGTCTTTCTCGAGGAAGAGTTGCACAATCCGGTCTATATTTTGGGCAATGTGGGGATTGCGCAAAACGGAATGATTCCCCAGTTCCTCGCAAACCTCCACATTTTCGCTCCGGTAGCGGCTCAAGGCCTCAGCGTGCTGGGCCAGGGTCTCGCGCACCAATTCCTCCGACACCAGGAGGGCCAGGCAGCGCGTAGGTTGGGCGGCCGTAGCCTCCGGAAAGTCAATGTGCATGGCTTCCCCTGCCGGCAGGATAAGGGTTTCGTTGGGATAAAATCCAAAGGGCGCTTGTTCAAAAAAATGCATCACTTTTTTGCCTTCAATCATCCCAATCACCACCGGATGATGGAACTGCAAGGCCACCTGTTGGGCCTCCTCAAAGGTTTCGTAAATGTTCAGTTCGGCGTGTTCGCTCCCAAATACGTGGCGGTTTTCTACCAGCCGGTCAGGGCGTTGGTGGGCCAGTTGTTGGCGGATGAGCCGCTGGCTGTGTAGGGGGGCAGGCGCGGGTACTTGCATAAATCTGAGAAAATAATGCTATAGTTTGAGGGATATGTGCAATTTAAGCTAAAAATATGATAATATTTTTGACGTATCAAATAATATTTCATCAAACCCTAATCCTAAAAAGCATATGCTACACGAAAAGCCCACCTTCAAAGACAAGTACGAAAACTTTATCGGCGGCCAATGGGTGGCCCCCGAAAAAGGGCAGTATTTTGAAAATCCCTCACCAGCGGATGGGCAAACCTTCACGATGATTCCCCGCTCTACCAAAGAGGACATCGAGAAAGCCCTGGATGCCGCCCACGCCGCCGCCCCTACCTGGAATCGCACCTCGGCAACCGAGCGCTCGAACATCTTGCTCAAAATTGCCGACCGCATGGAGCAAAACCTGGAACGCCTGGCCGCCGCCGAAACCTGGGAAAATGGAAAGGCCATCCGCGAAACCATGGCCGCCGACCTGCCCCTGGCCATTGACCACTTCCGCTATTTTGCTGGTTGCATTCGGTCCGATGAAGGCAGTATTTCTGAGCTCGATGCCAACACAGTCTCTATTCAGCTCAAAGAGCCCCTGGGCGTAGTAGGACAAATCATCCCCTGGAATTTTCCTATCCTGATGGCAGTCTGGAAACTGGCCCCCGCCCTGGCGGCGGGCAACTGTGTGGTGCTCAAGCCCGCCGAGCAAACACCTTCCACCATTTTGCTGGTGGCCGAGTTGATTCAGGACCTGTTGCCCCCCGGGGCCCTCAACATCGTCAATGGCTTTGGCATAGAAGCTGGCAAGCCCCTGGCTTCTTCCAACCGCATTGCCAAAGTGGCCTTCACCGGAGAAACCACCACCGGACGACTGATTATGCAATATGCTTCCGAAAACATCATCCCGGTTACGCTTGAGTTGGGAGGAAAATCGCCCAATGTGATTTTTGAAAGTGTGATGCAGGAAGACGATGCTTTCCTGGACAAAGCCGTAGAAGGAGCCGTGATGTTTGCCCTCAATCCAGGGCGAGGTTTGCACCTGTCCTTCGCGCTTGCTGGTGCAGGAATCTATTTTTGACAAGTTTATGGAGCGGGTAGTGGCCCGCACCCAATCGGTGAAGGTAGGCTTCCCACTGGATGATACCGTGATGATGGGCGCCCAGGCCTCCAAAGACCAGTTTGAGAAAATCCTGAACTACCTCGAAATCGGCAAGCAGGAAGGGGCCGAGGTGATGGTAGGCGGCGATGTGCACGAACTGAGCAACAAGGGCGGCTATTACGTTCAGCCCACCATTTTCCGGGGTAATAACAAAATGCGGATTTTCCAGGAAGAAATCTTTGGTCCGGTGCTTTCGGTTACCACTTTCAAAGATGAGGCCGAGGCCCTGCAGATTGCCAATGATACCCTCTATGGATTGGGCGCCGGGGTCTGGACCCGCGATATGCACCAGGCTTACGGAATGGCCCGCCACATCCAGGCCGGGCGCGTGTGGGTCAATTGCTACCACCTTTATCCGGCCCACGCTTCTTTTGGCGGCTATAAAAAATCGGGCATCGGGCGCGAAAACCACAAAATGATGCTTGACCACTATCAGCAAACCAAAAATATGCTGATTTCCTACGATAAAAACCCGATGGGCTTTTTTTAGTATATTATTGTAAAAAAAACAAACCAAGTCAAATTCGGCTTGGTTTTTTTATATTTTTTTAATAGCTTTACTCCCAAAGATAACTATTAAATTATCTTTATATATTCTGAAACCTAACTTACAAATTGCAATGCTACCAAAAACAATGAAAGCGGCCCTGGCTTACGAATTTGGGGCTCCCCTCCGGATTGAGGAGGTGCCTGTAAGTCCTCCCCAGGAAAACGAAATTTTAGTTAAGGTGATGGCGAGTGGGGTTTGCCATACCGATTTACACGCGGTTGAAGGGGATTGGCCCGTTAAACCCGCTTTACCACTTATTCCTGGCCACGAAGGGGTGGGTTATGTAGTTGCGCTCGGAAAGCAAGTCAAGAACCTCAAAGAAGGCGATGCCGTAGGCGTACCCTGGCTTTACACTGCCTGCGGCACCTGCGAGCATTGTCTTACGGGCTGGGAAACCTTGTGCGAAAGCCAGCAAAATACGGGCTATTCCGTGCGTGGCGGATATGCCGAATACGTCATTGCTGATGCCCGTTACGTGGGACATTTGCCCAGTAATGCCGACTTTCTGGCCCTGGCGCCTATTTTGTGTGCCGGGGTTACGGTCTATAAAGGACTAAAAGAAACCGAAACCCGGGCCGGAGAGTGGGTAGCCATTTCCGGTATCGGGGGTTTAGGGCATTTAGCCATTCAGTATGCCAAAGCAATGGGACTTATGGTAGCGGCCATAGATATTGCGGAGGATAAACTTCAACTGGCCCAAGCCCTGGGGGCAGATTTAGTGGTGAATGCCCTGCACCAAGACCCCGGCGAATATCTTAAAAAACACACCGGGGGCATGCACGGGGCTTTGGTTACGGCGGTCTCGCCCCAGGCTTTCAGCCAGGCGCTTTCAACCCTTCGCCGTCGCGGAACTCTTTCGATGACAGGCTTGCCTCCCGGAAGCTTTGACTTGCCTATTTTTGAAACCGTTTTAAACAGAATTACGGTGCGTGGTTCAATCGTGGGAACCCGCAAAGATTTACAAGAAGCCCTTGATTTTGCCATTGCGGGTAAGGTAAAATCAACGGTGTCTTCGGCCAGGCTTGAGGACATCAATCAAGTATTTGAGCAAATGCGCCAGGGAACAATTGATGGGCGGATTGTGATGCAGATAGGGGCCACCTCCTAATCGACATTAGAATCCCTGAAAGCAAGGGTTTATGCTATCAATTAATATCCTGTCTTTGTGAGCGGGGTTTTTAGCGCCGGGCCTTTTCAACAAAAGCAGACCCCTCCCCGGAAGAAAAACCGCCGGGATTTCTTTCAACAGGACAAAAGAAAGGGTAAGATAAGGCCAGTCCAGCTTGGGACTGGCTTTTTTGCCCAGCCCCATTATTGGGCGCATCCACATTTTTCTTCCTGATTTGCCTAATTTTGTGGCGTAAAACAAAATTTTTAAACCCATGCCTCAACAACTCACCCGCCAAATTATGATGGTGCGCCCGGCAGCCTTTCAATACAATCCGGTTACGGCGCAAAACAATGCTTTCCAGGATGCCAGCATCCAAGTAGAACCCCTGAGCCAGGTACAGCAGGAAGCTTTGCAAGAGTTTGACCACATGGTGGCCCTTCTGCGGCAAAATGGCGTGGAGGTGATGGTATTGGAAGACAGCCCCAGTCCGCCCAAGCCGGATGCAGTTTTCCCCAACAACTGGGTATCTTTTCACGAAGATGGGCGGGTGTTTTTGTATCCGATGTATGCCCCTAACGCCGCCCGGAGCGCCGGCCTGA
>JAAUUB010000203.1 GCA_012031215.1 Microscillaceae bacterium
CTTTAGTGTTGGTGGGCTTTATTTCGCTGATGGTGGCCATTTTTGCGGGCCAAAGGGGGGAAACCTTTAACAGCCGCCTGGAAAAGTTTTTTGACGAAACCGAAACGGAATTTCAAGCCCAACAGTCCTACATCGCCATTGCAACGGGGGGGCTCGACCGGAAAACTGCCCGGCAACAGTGACCAGCGCAATTTTCTGCCCAACCCTTTTTCAGATTTTATCTATGCCATCATCATTGAGGAGTACGGTCTTTTGGGGGGAGTTGCAGTGTTGGGGCTTTACCTGTTGCTGATTTATCGGGGCATTGTCGTGATTGCGGGCAGTAGCCGGGCCTTTGGCGGAATCCTTTCGGCGGGGCTCACCTTTAGCATTGGCCTGCAAGCCCTCCTGAACATGGCGGTGGCCGTTGGCCTGGTGCCCATCACCGGGGTTCCATTGCCTTTTTTGAGCATGGGAGGCACTTCCCTGCTTTTCACGGGCATCGCCCTGGGCATTATCCTCAGCGTGAGCCGAGGCGATATAGACAAAGACCTGGACGAGCTGTCCAGCCGACCAGCAAATCGTGGCCGGGGGGAATAATTTGCTCAAGTAGCCCCCTTGTTTTCCGAGAGTAAATACTTCTTAAATCTTTTCGGCCCAGGCGACACCCTTTGTCTTTGCTGGCGGTGCTTTTTTGTCTTGAAGCCGGCTAGGAAGTTTTGATAATCTCCCCTGTTTAGCGATGCCGGGGGCTTGTTTTGCGTGGCTAGGGCAGAAAAAAAGCTGGAACCAACGCGCCATTTCTCTAATTAATGCCCATTTAACTGAAATTTAACAGCCCACGCTGGCTTTTAAGCCAAAAACTTGGCTTCTTAGGCGCACAATCCTGGGCTATTTCTCTGATTCAATTGGCTTTAGCTCCGGTATTTATGAGTTTCTTCTAAGGAAACAAGTAATGCTATTCAATGCGCTATTTTTTAACAATAGCGTAAATTTAAGTTTCACTATATGAAACTTTATCCTTCTACCTTTGGCGCAGGTTAGGGCTTGGTCCCTGCCAAATCAAGCTAACATTATTTACCAAACCCAAAAGCTTTATGAAGCGCAAACTTTACCACTTTTTGGCCAGATGCGGAGCAGGCTTGTTCCTGCTACTATGGCTTACTACCCAGGCCTATGCCCAGGACAAGGTTGTCACGGGCCGGGTAACGACCCCCGATACGGGCGAAGGATTGCCCGGTGTGAGTATTTCGGTGAAAGGCACAACCGTTGGTACAGTGTCTGACATTGATGGGAAGTATAGTATCAAAGTGCCCGCCGAGGCTACAACGCTTATTTTTTCTTTTGTAGGCTACAAAACCCTTGAGCAAGAAATAGGCAATAGTGCGGTGGTGGATGTACAGTTGGTGGAAGATGCCCAGAGCCTGAATGAGATTGTAGTAACGGCTTTAGGGGTAGAGCGGGGAGAAAAAAGGCGCTCGGCTATGCGGTACAAGAAGTGCAAGGCGAAGACATTACCCAGGCCCGCGAAACCAATCTGGTTAACTCATTGGCCGGAAAAGTGGCTGGGGTGCAAATCACCAATAGCGCCACTACCATTGGTGGCTCTTCTCGTGTAACCATTCGGGGCGAATCTTCACTGGACATCAATGCCAACCAACCCTTGTTTGTCGTTGATGGAATTCCCATTAGCAACCAGGTGGTAGGTTCTTCTGGCTCTGGCAATTTGGAAGTGGACTATGGAAACGGCGCGGGTGAAATCAACCCGGATGACATCTCGACCATTAGTGTGTTGAAAGGTCCGGCGGCGGCGGCCCTCTATGGCGCAAGAGCGGCCAATGGTGCCATCATTATCACCACCAAGAGTGGTCGGGGTGCACGTGGATTGGGCGTTTCTTTCAATAGCAATGTTACTTTTGATACGCCTTTAATATTGCCTGACTGGCAAGACAAATATGGCCAGGGCAACAACGGACAGTTTGCCTTTGTGGACGGGGCAGGAGGCGGCAACGCCGATGGTGTAGATGAAAGCTGGGGTCCGGAGATGCTTGGTCAGCTTATTCCACAATTTGATTCACCCCGCACTTTTGCTGGATTTCGTGGTGGCGACCTGGCGCGTTATTACAACGACCCCGACATCATCACCGGTTTGGAAAACAGCACCATCACGGGCACTCCGTGGGTAGCCCAACCAAACAATATTGATGACTTTTTTGAAACTGGGGTTACCTTTTCTAATAACATTGCCGTGACCGCCGGTAATGAAAAAGGCAATGTGCGCCTCTCCTGGACCAATCTCAACCAGAACGGGATGGTTCCAAATACCAATTTGCTTCGGAACACCATTGCGCTGAGTGGCAATATGCAATTGAGCGAACGTTTGAATGTATCGGCCTCAGTCAATTATATCAAGACGGAAAGCGACAACCGCCCCGCCATCAGCTACGGAACCGAAAGCCTGATGTATCTCTGGATTTGGTACGGACGACAAATTAACACCAATAACCTGCGCAACTAATTGGATGCCTGGCTTGGAAGGTCGCCAACAGTTTAATTACAACTACAACTACCACGACAACCCCTATTTTACCACCTTCGAAAACACCAACGGACAGGAAAAGACCGGGTATTGGGCAATGTTTCGGTTAAATATAATTTTTTACCGGAATTGAGCCTGATGTTGCGTGTAGGAAGTGACTTCTACAACGAATTGCGCGACCGCAAGCGGGCCTTCAGTACCCAACGCTTTCCTTTGGGTAATTACCGTGAAGACGATGTGTTTTTTAATGAAATCAATGCCGATTTCCTTTTGAGCTACAATAAGCAGTTTAATGACAATTGGGCGGTGAATCTATCGGTGGGAGGCAACCGTATGCAACAACGTCAGGAATATACCCAAACGGTAGCCCCGCAGTTGCTCATCCCAGGGATTTACAATTTTACCAACTCGGCTGTTGATTTGGTTGTAAATGAGTTTAACCAAGAAAAACGCATTAACAGCTTGTATGGTTATGCACAAATCGCATTCCGTAACGCCATCTTCCTTGACTTTACAGCACGCAATGACTGGTCCAGCACACTGCCCTCCAGTGATAATTCTTACTTCTATCCTTCGGTTACTTTGAGCACAGTGTTGAGTGATTTAATCACCATGCCCAATTTTATGTCTTTTGCCAAAGTACGCCTGGCGTATGCTGAGGTAGGAAATGATACCAACCCTTACAATCTGACCAATGTATTTAGCCCGGGCACTCCTTGGGGGAGTTTTCAATCAAAAACCGAAGAAAGCACTATCAAAAACGCCAATCTTCGCCCCGAACGCACCAGTTCTTACGAAATTGGCGTGGACTTGCGCTTCTTTGAAGGCCGCTTAGGGCTTGACTTTACGTACTACGACAACCGCACCCGCGACCAGATTCTTCCCATCTCTCTTGATGTTTCTACGGGCTATTACAGCCGTATTATCAATGCCGGAGAAATCAAAAACAATGGCATTGAATTGGTACTTTCTGGCCAGCCTTTGCGCCTGGAAAATGGCCTTACCTGGGATGTATTTGTCAATTTTACCCGCAACCGGAGCGAGGTATTGGAACTGGATGCCGATGTAGAAGCCTACACCCTTACCGAACGTAATGGCGCTTTTGTGCAGGCACGTGTGGGTGAGCGTATGGGAGCCATCTATGGTGTAGGCTTTTTGCGGGTAGAAGACCCTGAAAGTGAGTTTTTTGGCCAAATTATCCACTCTTCGGGAGGAACCCCACTGCGTGATTCTGACTTGGTTTTGCAAGGCAATTATAACCCCGACTGGATGATGGGCATTCAAAACAAGCTTTCCTGGAAAGGCATCAACCTTAGCTTTTTGTTTGATATTCGCCAGGGTGGTATCGTGGTTTCGCGTACCAAAACCATCGGCAGCACCTCGGGTCAATTGGAAGAAACCTTGTTTGGTCGCCCTAACGGCTATGATTTGAGCCTCCCCGAAAACGGTATCGTGAGCCCCGGTGTGATTCAAAATGCCGATGGTACTTACCGAGTGAATGATGTCAAAATCAGCTCTCGTAACTGGCACAACCGCTACTACGAGCGTAACAATGTGGAAGCGGCCAAATACGATGCTTCTTTTGTTAAGTTGCGCGAAGTAGCCTTGAGCTATACCTTACCCAATCGCCTGATGGGTAAATTGCCTTTCCGCAATGTGCGTATTTCGCTGGTAGGCCGTAACCTGGCCCTCTGGACCGACAACCCACACTTTGACCCCGAAACGCTTTCTATGAGTGGAGGCACTTTGCAGCCTGGCATTGAGAACATGGCCTATCCTTCGGCGCGTAGTATGGGCTTTAACCTGAGCTTTAATCTTTAATTTTTAAAACCACACTAACCTCATAAAGTGATGAAAAAGCTAAAAATAAGTGCCTGGGTGCTTGCCTTTTTGATGTTGGCCCCAATGGCTTGTGATGATAAGTTTGAGGAGGTCAACCAAAACCCTAACTTTCCCGAAGTGGTGCCTGCTGAACTCCTAATGCCTACCATCATGCGCAACCCCATCAACGATTGGGCAAGCCTGGCCTGGAACTACGGCAATGTCGTGATGCAATACACCGCCAAAATTCAGTTTACCAACGAAGACCGATACAACTGGGGACCGCAAGGCTCTCCCTGGAACACATTCTACAATGCCCTGCGCGATGTCAAAAACCTCATTGAAACCTCTGAGGTAAGCGGCGCCACTAATTACCAAGCCATTGCCCGGATTATGCGGGCCTGGATGTATCATGTGATGACCGATAGCTACGGCGATGTACCCTTTACCGAGGCCACTCAGGGCAAGGAAGGCGTGAACACACCTGCTTTTGACCCTCAGGAAACAGTTTATCAAGGTATTTTGGCTGATTTGGAAACAGCCAATAGCCTGCTCAATGGTTTGAACATTAGTACCCAAGGGGATATCCTCTATGGCGGTAATTTGCTGCGCTGGCAAAAATTTGCCAACTCCCTGCGTCTGCGGATATTGATGCGCCTTTCGGACCGCAACAACCCAAGTGCGGCCATGCAGGCCATCCTGAATGACCCGGTCAACAATCCGATTTTTGAAAGCAATGAGGACCAAGCCGCCCTTACTTACTTGGCTGATGAGCCGAATCAGCAGCCGCTCTACACCACCCGTTCTGGTTCCTTTGACGAATTTCGCCTGAGTGAAAATATGGAAGACATTCTCAAAGACATAGATGACCCTCGTTTGTTTGTTTATGCCCAGCCAACCAATAACTCCGGGGCTGGCGTAGTATCGGCCAATGAAGAAGACTATCAGGGTGTACCCAATGGTTTGGGTGATGAAGAAGCTTTGCAATATGCTCCTAATGGCAATCCTGCTCAGGGTGGTTCCAATTTTATCTCAAGGGTGGGCTTGATTTTTGCCTGCCGGGCTTGCAACAACAATGCCTCTCCTATTGGTGCCCAAACTGTGCTGATGAGTTACGCAGAACTGCAGTTTATTCTGGCCGAAGCCGCCGAGCGTGGATTTATTACAGGCAATGCCGAAACGTATTACCTCAACGGAATTCAGGCTTCCTTTGATTATTATGAAGAACGGTTGACGGTTGCGGGTTCAAATTATGACCCCATCCGGGCCGTCATTCAGCCCGGGGCCGACTATTTTACCCAACCCGGGGTGGCTTACACAGGTACACAGGCGGAACGTCTGGCCAAGATTGGACAGCAAAAATGGATTGCCCTATTCTTTAATGGCATGGAAGCTTGGTTTGACTGGCGTCGCACGGGTTTTCCGACCATTACCCCAGGCCCGGCCAATCTTAACAATGACCAAGTTCCTGTACGGTTTATGTATCCCAGCAGTGTGCAGGCACTCAATGGAGAAAACTATCAGGCAGTGATTACCCGCCAGGGAGCCGATAACATCAATACCCGTATGTGGTGGGATGTTGATTAAGTTTCTTTTCGGAAAGACGCATCACTAAATTTTTTGTGAGGGGTCTTTCTTCCCTTTTCAAATAAGTTTAAGGGTGGGGCCTTTTGGCCTCCCCTTAAATTTTAAAGTATTTTTTACTCCTTTTTCATGGTGCTATGCTTAAAAATTACACTTGTTGGGTAAGTATTTTTTGGCTTGGGTTACTCTCTTTGGCCGCTCAGGAAACCCCGCCAGCGCCCCTGGCCCATTGGGTTTTTCATCCCAACTACACCCTTGACCGAAACGCCCGCAACTATCCGGGCCCCAAAGTAGAAGCCCCCCGTAGCCGTTTTCAACAGTTCAAAACCCTGGGCGAGCCTATTCTCTTTTATGAGCAGGAGCCCAGCGAGCGACTGGTCGATTTCTTGCCCCCCGCACAAATCCCTTCCCGCGCCTTTTCGGTAGAGTTTTGGCTGCTTAACCACGTCAACCTGCCCGTAGGCACTTTGCTCACCCTGCGCAGCAAGCAAAGCCCATATTGAACCTGCCTGGCTGATGGGTTATTATGGCGATGAAATCAGCTTTACCCTCAATTTTGAAAATGAGGAAACCCGCACCCTAAGAGCCAAAATAGAAAAAGGCTGGAAAAAATACTGGGGCCACCTGGTGGCTTCTTACGACGGGCAAAAAATCCGGCTTTTCTTCAATGGAGAAATGAAAGCAGAAGCCCTTGCCCCCGCCCAAAAAATACGTTCTGTGGCCGATGCCCAAGTAGAACTGGCTGCTTACCTGAAGCAGGAACCGGCCATGGCCCTGGCCAATCTTGTCAAATCTGTGCGGCTCTACCCCCAGGCCCTCACCCAAAACGAAATTCAGGAGCGGCTCCGGGAGCTCCAGGCCCAGGTAGAAGCTGGAAAGCTTTTCCCGGATATTTTTCATTTCAACGCCGGGCCTTATCTGCACCTGGCCACTCCCCAGAGCATCAACCTAAGCTGGGAAACCGACCGACCGGCCAACGCCGTCATTGAATATGGCCCAGACCAAAACCTGTCGCAAACGCTCGAGATTCCTGAATATGCCCTCATTCAGGAAGCCACCCTGCCCAATCTACAAGCCAATACGACTTATTATTATCGGGTACGGGCCCAGAGTGCCGAGGGCCAAACCATTGATTCGGGCCTCCTGACCTTCCAAACGGCAGTGAAGCCCGAAATGCCCTTTTCTTTTTGTGTGATTGGCGATACCGAAAGTCGGCCTCACGTAAATCATCGCCTGGGGCAGTTGATTTGGGAAGAAAGGCCCAACTTTGTGCTTCACCTGGGCGATATCACCGACGGAGGGTTTCAAAACCATAAGTTTGAATGGAACCACGAGTATTTTACGGGCATTACACCCTTGGCCAGCCGGATTCCCATTTTTCCGGTGGCGGGCAATGGAGAAGCGGATTTATACTGGTATAAACGCTACCACCGCCTGCCCGACCACGAAGAGTTTTACCAGTTTTCTTTTGGCAACACCGATTTTTTTATGCTCAACTCCAATGTGAATGCCGAGCTAAAAAAGGGCGGGCGACAATACGAATGGCTCAAAGCCCGCCTGGCCGAATCAAAAGCTACTTGGAAACTGGTGGCCCACCACCATTGCCCTTTTTCTTCCGACGAAGACGATTTTGGCAATACCTGGAAAGGCGAAGTCAGCACCCAGGGCGACCCAAAGTTTGAAGATTTGAAAAAGCTCTATGAATCAGCCGGGGTGCAGGTGGTTTTTTATGGCCATGTCCACGCCTATGAGCGCACTCATCCCCTCAAAGACGGCAAGATAGACCAGCAAAACGGGGTAACCTATATCAAAAGCGGGGGGGCGGGGGGCCATTTGGAAGATTTTGCCCCTAGTCATGCCTGGTTTTCGGGCAAAACCCAGCGAGGACATCATTTCTGCCGGGTGGACATTGTCGGCAATGTCTTAGGCTTTAAGATGTATGACCTCGAGGGCCGCTTGAAGGATTTTTTTGAAATTAAAAGGCCTTAATTTCTTTAAGAAAGGACAAGCTTTTTTGTCGGCGGATTAGGCCCAGGGCGGGAGCGTATTGATAGTCTTGACGATGTGCATCAGGTGGTGCCGCCCGTGCCAGGCGTAGAGCAAAGCCGCCTCGGCCAGGCTCACAGGTCTTTGCATTTCCGGGTGAAAGTAGGCTCTTTCCCAGTCAGAAGCCGACATTTGCTGCAAAAGTCGGCCCAGCGTGCGTGCAAACCCCTCAATATGAGTACTGAATCCTGCCCCGCTGCTTCATAATCCGGGCCTTCGGCCCAGTGGGCCTCGGCATAGGGCTTGATGGTGGGTTGGTCTTCGGTCAGGGCCAGCTTGAAGCGGGCAAAAGCCTGGCTGTGGCTATCGGCGCAATGATGCACGACCTGGAGCAGGGTCCAGCCTCCAGGGCGATAGGTCTTCTGCCAGTCAGGGGCAGTGATACTTTGCAGGAGTACCTGGAGATGATGGGGAAATTCGGCAATTTGGGCGGTAGCAAGCTTTAAGTCATCAGCCTGGATGGTAGCAGGCGGCGCAAAGCGGCCAAGTGGGTAACGAAGTGCTTCCATATTCAATCAATCATTAAGAGGCCAATGTGGCAAATGGGTGTAAATATCGGGGGTTTTTTCTGGGCAAATTTTGTGAGGGACAGGTCTTTTCAAAAGTTTATAAATAATGCGCTAGGACAGATTTTAGTCAAGTAATAACTTTTTATCAAGGTCGTTTTTTTGTGCCTCAAACATAAGCCAATTAAGCCAAAATGTTCTCAAGAGCCAGGGTTATAAAATTCGGTAAAATTTCTACTAAATTTTTTGGATAGATAGGCCTCTCAACAATTCAATAGTTGTAGATGCAGGAGGTTTTGGAAAGATTATTTCGGCTGAAAAATGTATTTTTGTTTTTATGAGCCAAAAAGCCGAGAATAAGCCCTACGACAAAATCCTCAAAGAAAATGTGGGGGAGTTTTTCCTCTCATTGAGCAAAAAATACCTGGGCCTAGACATCGCCAA
>JAAUUB010000204.1 GCA_012031215.1 Microscillaceae bacterium
TGAAAAAAATTGTAAGGCTAGAAAGCAGAATGTTCCTATTCTGCCATTCCTCCCCTTGTTAGGTTCCAAGAAGAAAAAATAAGCTTGTAAGGCTATATTTCATATTACGGAGATGAATAAAGGAAAATGTGTTTTAATTGGTTTCTTTTTTTATGCATTATACTTTGTGAGTTGTGATTTTAAAGATTCGAGAGATAATCTGCGAACCGTTGAAGGTGAATTATTTCGTCTGGTGGATAGCGTTCAAACAGATGCTGTAAACACTTATGTATTTTTTCAACACCCATTAAATACCGAGATACTTATTATTACATCGATGAGCGCGCCTCAAAAGTGCTTGTAGCTCTAGACAAAAAATTAAAGTTTAAAAAAATAATTGTGAAAGAAGGAGGTGCCCCCAATGAAATTGGGAGGATTTTCGGTATATCGATTGTTGATAGCTTGCTATTTGTGCAAGGTTCTCCCGAATTGTTGATTTATAACCTACATTCTCAAAAAATAATTGCCAAACATCGCTTTGCTTTTGATATGGTTTCTCAAATTCAAAAAGTAAATGATGTATTTGTGTGTGCAGCCATTCGTAGAGACAGTGATGAAGAAGAATACTTCTGCTTACATCAATTCAAATTTGATAAAAAATTGGGCTTGGTCCACTTGACCAAGCAAACCCAACTGGAACCCGATATGGAAGTAGATAACTTTCTTTTAACGGGTCATTTGTTAAATCTACCGGCCAAAAACAGTCTTTTCTTTGTATTTGATTGGTTAGGTGAATACTATGAAATAGATAAAACTACGTACAAGGTGAAACAACATCAAAAATTACCTTATTTTGGTGATGTAAAAAAATTCATTGCCCAATCAAGTGAACTGCCTCCCTATTATCAGGCCTATGGTGCGCATGTGCTTCATGATAGTTTGTTAGTCATTTTGCGAGAAGTTGATTTTGAAACTACTTCTGTAAGCAACCCCAATGAAAAACAGGTTGAAAAAACAGTCAGGAAAAGGGTGCAAATCTATAATTCAAAGCTTCAAAAAATAGGGAGTCAACTTTTGCCGATTCGTGCCACTAACATCAAGATTATTGATAATAAATATCTCTTTGCTAGCCATCTCAATGATGAAAAATGTTATATCTATGAAATCAATCAAGAATTATTATCTTCTATTGCTGCTCGATTGCATCCATCTGCCCGCTAGATTATATGCGCAGGTCGAGGTTGATAGCTTACCTGTGTTGTATAATTTGACGGGTTATCAACTGATTTACGGAAATTCAGGCTACGACATCGATGATTTTAACCTCAGAAATCCTGATTTTCCGGTTTTGTTGTCGCAAAAATCAGGCGGTGCAAATTTTATCTTATTGGACAGCCATCATCAAATAATCAGTGAATTACTGGTTCCCTCTGGTACGGCTAAAACCAATTTCTGGAATGACGAGCAGTATTACTACTATCAACCCATGCTCATTTACAAATCCGATTTCTGCCCCATTAGTCATAAAGCGGGCATTATCAAATTGGAAGTAGTGGATAGACAGCTACGGTTTGTAGATTGTGAGTTGCTCGATCAGGGCTACATTGGCAAAAAATACTTTGAAGGCACGCAAAATTTCAAAATTACTTATTTGGATTACGAAAAAAAAAATCCCGACAAAGCTGAAATAGGCATTGCGGTTAATGATAAATCTTACGTTCGCCATCGCTATTCAAACACCGATTTCCGAAGTGCAGGCGTGCTGTTTCCCTATGTTCAAATCAACAAAGAATTGCTTTTTTTGGACATTCTCGGTCAGGATGTATATAAAATATCCGTTGAAAATCAATTAGTTAGTAAAGAAAAACTCCAAAACAATCCTTTTTTTGCTGATAACCCAGATACCTATTTGGGTATGAATTGTTGTATGACGACATCCAAAACAAAACATACCTGTATGGATGGTTCAAAGAAACTAAAAAATTAGGCCGTAATACAAAATAATCAACCAGGCGCGTAAAATTTGGCTCTTAGAGGAGAATCGCCTGGTTGAAAAGCTTGATTTAATGCATTTAAACATTAAGAAAATCAAAATCCGAAACGGATTTATATATGGGTCTTTTGGCATCACAGACGAAGACGCAGGAGGAGAAGAACGATTTATGTTTTATAAGTCCAGGTTTCAGTTGAACTAAGTAAGATAAAGAACGGTTACCTGTAAACTCCTTACCAATCTCACATTTCAAATTTGTGTAGCCAGGCCCATCCATCATTACCCACTTCAGATTCCTAAGTGAATAACAGAAAATGCCTCCTTCGGGGACGGAAGGGCTTTCTAAGGCTAAGAAGCTTTCCCTCTTGCCAAAGCCCAATAGAGCAAAGGCACAAAATACACCGCGGTAAAAGTACCTATGCTCAGGCCGCCCATTACGGCAAGGACTAAGGGCTTTTGGAGTTGTGCGCCCAGTCCGCTTCCCCAAAGAATGGGGACTAAGGCCAGAATGGTGGTAAGGGAAGTCATTAAAATAGGCTTGAAAGAAATCCTGCCGGCGCGGTGCAGTGCTTCTAAGAGGGGCATACTGCGCCTGAATCGGTTGATGTTGTCAATCTTTAAAATGGTATCATTTACGATAATGCCCAGCATGACTACTGCCCCAATGGCCGACATTATGTTGAGCGTATTGCCCCCTGTCCAAAGAAAAATGAGTGCCCCTGCCAAGCCCATAGGTAGTGTCAGTATCACGAGCAAGGGCTGCCAAAAAGACTCAAACTGGGCGGCAAGAATAAAGTACAATAGCAATACCGCAATGAGCAAGATGATGCCAAGTTGTAATAAGCTTTCCCTGGTTTCATAATAAGTGCCTTCTAGCTCGAGTGTCATGCCTTGTGAGAGTGCTTCTTGGCGTAGTTGCTGGGCCAGGCTTTCCCAGTTGGGGGGTACTTGGGCAAGGGCCAGGCTATGAAAAACGCCCGTTTTGTCGGCTGTGTAGGCTTGGTAATCTTCTTGAAACTCTAGCTTTACAAACAAAGCCAGCGGATAGCTTTGTCCGTTTTGGTTAAAAATATAATGCGTATTGATTTTTTGTTTAAAGTCTGTATCCGGGCTTTGAAGGTAAATCGGAATAATGTCGCCAAAGTTTTTCAATTCGGTGATATTGAGTGTGCCAAAGAGTTGCTCAAGGCTATTGAGAACCGTTTTGGCGGGTATTTGGTAGCGTTGCAAGGCGGCGGCATCAAGTTGCAAATTGAGCGAAGTAGCCAATTGTAGTCCTGCTTCCAGGCTGGGTTGGTAGGGGGCTAGTTTTTCGGCGAGTGCCCGCGCATAGGGGCGTATTTTTTCAATGGCAAGGGGCTGATGGGCTTGTATGCTTTTCCATTTGAGCGAAAGCAGGGCTTTTTTGGATTGGAAGAGTTGGTCAAAAGCATTGAGGGCATCGCGAAGCTCAAAGCTTGCCTGCGGATATTGCTGTCTGAGATAGGCCTGCAAAGCGTTTTGTAGTTGAATCTTCTGAGTAGAAGATTTGCACGCAAAGTAAATTTCGGTTTTTTGTAATAGGTTTTGCCCTTCCTGCCTTAAAAATTGCGAAAAACCTACTTCACTTTCACTGCTAAGGTGCAAATCTTGATGCGTTTTGATAAGTTGGCGCGTGCGGGCTTGGTTTTCAAAGACGGAAATGGGCTCATTCCAAAATACAATCAACTGACTTTCGCGCTTCTGGAGGTCGGGCAAATTGCTAATCTTGATTTGGTACAACAAGAAAAAAGCAATCATTAAAAGACCTCCAAACAAGCCAAAGGCCCAGATTTTATACTCAAAGAAATAGTATTCTAAATATTGATAGGCAGCTAATAATCTTTCAAAAAACCAGCTATCCGAATTGGGAATACCTATTTTGCGAAAGTAAAACAAACGATAGAGCACGGGCAGCAACAAGAAAGAAACGACCAAAGAAGCCCCCAGCGTAGCCGCAATGGCTACGGCTTGGTCATAAAACAAAGCCCCTGAAAGTCCATTCAAAAAAACCAAAGGCACAAACACAGCCAGTGTAGTCAGTACAGAACTCACCAGGGGCGCGATGCGCTCGCTAGTGCCCTCCACACAGCTTTCTAGCAGGGCAAGCCCTTCGGCCCTTTTGCGACTGATGTTGTCTAGCACAATGATGGCATTGTCTATCAGCATACCCAAGCCCAATGCCAAGCCGCTCAGCGAAATGATGTTGATGCTCAGCCCGAAGACATAAAACACCAAAAAACTCACCATCAGCGAAACAGGCAAACTAATGCCCATCATGACAGGAATGGAATAATTGCCCATAAACACAAACAAAATCACAAAGGCAAGCACCGTACCCAGGAGCAAACTGCTTTGCAGATTTTCAATAGAAAGCCTTAAAAGGAGTGATTGGTCTTGGGTAAGATGAAAGGCAAGCTGCGGATACTCTTCTTTGAGTTGGGCTACGGTTTCATATAGCAAGGGCACAAGCGCGGTGGTTTTTGCTTGGGCTTGCTTTTGTATGCTCAGTACAAGGGCATTTTGGGTATTGTAGAGGTGAAAGCCCTGCGGACGGGCAATTGTATCCCGAATTTGGGCAACCTTGGCCAGGGCAATTCTGTCTCCCTGCTCATTGCTAAGATAGAGTTTTTGAAGGTCTTCGGGGCTATTGAGGCGATTGCCCAGCTTTACATAGTAGCGGTATTGCCCATCTTTGACCGAGAGGGCCCCCAATTCTAAATTTTGACTTTGAATACGTTCTATCAGTTGGTCGATGGAGATATTGAGACTTTTGAGTTGCAACATATCCGGTGTGATGATGAGGTTGCGCTTTTGCAAGCCATTGGCATCTATGAGCGAAACCCCTTTAAGACGTTCTAAGCGTTTTTTAATGACTTTTTCTACCAGTTCAGAGAGCATCACCCAATCCGAATTGGCTTGTTTTGGCAGTATTTGCAGGCGCATCAGCGGAATATCCGACGTATTGACCCTCACTACCTGGGGGCGAGGCAAATCTTTTGGGAAAGAGGCACTCAACTGGTCTATTTTTTCATTGCTTTCTATGTAGGCAAGATTCATATTTTTGCCAAAGGCAAAGCGCAAAATTACTTGTCCTGATTGGCTATTGGCTTGGCTTTCTATCGCCTCTATGCCGCTCAGCGCACTCAGGCTTTCCCGAATAGGGCGCAGAAAGTTCTGCTCTATCTCCACCGGGGAGCGATTGGGCACGTCTAGTTTGATGATGATTTGAGGCACATCTATACTGGGCAGTAGCGAAATAGGGAGCTGCTGAATGGCTAAATAGCTAAAAATGAGTGCGG
This sequence comes from Microscillaceae bacterium, assembly GCA_012031215.1. GTDB lineage: Bacteria > Bacteroidota > Bacteroidia > Cytophagales > Microscillaceae > JAAUUB01. Next base: position 5,293 of record JAAUUB010000204.1, read on the forward strand.
CCAAAAACGACATACACACCGCCACAGGACGTTGAAAAAGAAATGAAAGCATATTGTTAGACTTTGAGTTTCCCGAAGCCGCCCGGTTCTCGAGGCGCGCGCTTTTCAATCCACCTTCTACAAATTCAGGAGACTGGCTTTTGGGGCTTAGATGCTTGTATTTTTTTATTACTCATTGATTGATTTCTCCATTTTTACTTTCTAAACAGGCACGAGGATTATATTATCCAGGATTGCTTTTTTTATCAAATCTAAGCCTAATCGCCTGGACTTTAAGATTTTTTATGCCTTGCTTAGCGGTTGAGTTTCTCCTTTTGGTTCAGGGCTTTCGGGCCAAAGTGCATTATTTAGCATCTCAGCCATTAGGCCAGGCCTATGCTGAGGCAAACATAAAAATATTTTCAATAAAAGCACGAAATAAGATTTTGTGCCTAGAAATTTTATCTAAATTTAACTCTTATTTCTTCTACAAACACAAAGTCCCATGTTAATTTACAGAATCAGCTTACTGCTTGCATTTTTTTGCTTTGTACCTTCTATGCCTGGCCAAGCACAGCCCGTGTATAACCTAACAGACATTATTGCCGTGGCGCAAAGGGCTTCCATCCGGGCCTTGATAGCCAAAAACACCCGTCAAAATCGTTTTTGGCAATATCGCACGTATCTTTCTAACTTTAAGCCTCAATTGCTGTTGGATGGGAATTTGCCCAACTTCAGCCGGGCTATTCTCCAAAACCGCAATGATGATGGCAGCATTGGCTTTATCGATGTGAGCAATCTTAATACAGATTTGGGCTTGTCGCTTCGGCAAACCATTGCTGCCACAGGTACAGAGATTTTTGTAAGTAGCACCTTAGCACGCCTACAAAATTTTGGGGATATTGGCGGCAATACGCAGTATTCATCCAATCTTGTGCAAGTAGGACTTACACAAGCCCTTTTTAATTTTAATGCCTCTCGGTGGGAAAGACGCATAGAACCCATCCGCTATGAAGAATCTGTCAAAAAATACAGCGAAGACATAGAAGGCATTGCCATAGAAGCGACTACCTTATTTTTTGACTTAATAGATGCCCAAACCAATCTCGAGATCGCCCAAACCAACCTTGCTAACAATGATACCATCTTTCAGATAGGGCAGCAACGCTACGAGCTAGGCACGATTACCGAAAATGACCTCTTGCAGTTACAGCTCAATGTCTTGAACGCCTCGCAGCAAGTAAGCCAAGCCCGCCTTTCCATAGAAACCAGCACCTTGGCTTTGAAAGTTTTTTGGGCAATCCTGATGCGGCAAGCCGCTTTCAATTGGTGCTGCCTACACAAATCCCCACCGTGCAGATAAACCTGGACAAAGCCCAAGAACAAGCACGGAACAACCGCGAGCAGTTTTTGCGCTTCAAAAGGCAAGCGATGGAGGCCAGCAGAGAGGTGGCCAAGGCCAAAGGCGAAAGCGGTCTGAATGTAAATATTTTTGCTTCGGCAGGTTTCACCGCCAGGGGCGAGGCATTGCCCGAAGCTTACACCAACCTACAAGACCAACAAAATGTACAGCTAGGGTTTCAAGTTCCATTACTCGACTGGGGCAGGCAAAAGGCACGTCAGCAAACCGCGCTCGCCAACCAAGAACTGATTAGTGCTACCATCCAGCAAGAAACCCTCAACCTGGAGCAAGAAATCTACCTCAAAGTAAAGCAGTTTGGGCTATTACGAGAACGCCTCCTGATTGAAAACAAACCGAGCAAATTGCCCAAAAACGCTACTACATCGCCCAAAAAAGATATATGAGCAATACGATTTCCATTACCGATTTCAACATTGCGCTTCAAGAAAAAGACCAAGCCAAACGCCAATACCTTAGCACCCTCCGCGAATTTTGGCAGGTCTATTACCAAATCAGGCAACAAACCATGTACGACTTTGAGAAAGGAACGGTGATTCAGTATTGAAGCACTGGAGAGCGAAATCCCCTTTTGCCCGCCCTAGGCTTCTACGGTGGTAGGGTTTAAGTCAGACATTTTTTAAATTTTTGATTACAATGAAAAAACAACTCAATAAAATCGCTTTAGTAGCTATATTTAGCCTAACTTCGGTAGGAGCGGCTTTGGCTTGTAGGGGAACTGCTTATTTTTCAGACGCTGATTTTAGCAAAGCAGAAGCTTAGTTTTATGCTAATTGCCCAACAGGGTCCTAAATGACTATTATAAATGTGGATACTGGCAGAAGTAAAGATTTGAAAAAGTAAATCGACACCATTGTATATCCCCTAGGACTGGATTCTAGGGGATTTTTATAAAAATCCAAAGCCAATGTCAACAAAGCACTTTTTGATTTTATCATTTATGTTCTTATTTAGCTCGTGTGAATCTGAAAGACTAATGCGAGAGAAGGTATTTGGCCTAAGCTTTGAACAAAAGTCCATCAAACTCAGTGGCAAAGGAACAGAAATGTACCTTCAATGGCAGTTACACCCACAGAAGGGGCTAAAAGCACTCCTCGCATTCAATCCTATGAACAACAGCCTTGATTTTTTTGATTTGGAAAAAAAGGAATTGATAAAATCATATTTTTTTGAAGAAGAAGGCCCGAATGGAGTAGGTCAGCCCTCTAGTTTTTATTTTCAAGATGAGGAACATATTTACTTTGAGAATGCTCGGTTTTTATTGATAAGCAACCTGAAAGGCATCGTTAAAAAGCGCATTCGTATTTGGCAGCAAAATACTTCGGCGGATAGTTTGGCAAATGATATTAATCCCATTCATATCCCCAGTTATTTCCCTTTTTATATAGATTCCATCACAGCCGAAATGTACTATGCCCGTACGGCTTATATAGACCGTCAGATGTTTATCAATTATGATGAAAACTCAAAAATTATTGGTAAGTTAAATTGGAATACTGAAAAAGCTATAGATATTCCTATTTATTTGCCTGATTTTTATCTGAATAAAAAAGAGTATTTTGGTACAGCCTATAACCCACAGCTTTGTTTATGGGCCGATAAACTGATTATCAACTATCAAACATCTTCAAAGATTTTTATTTATAATTCATCGGGGAAACAAAAGCGAGAATATGACCTCCCTTCTTCCTACACCTCTAATCAGTTGAAGGGTGTTCCCATAAGCGCAAGAGAAGATTTCACAAAAATCAATCAAAATCTAAGTAGAGGAACTGAGTTTTATCCTTTACATCATGATAAGTCTAATGGCATATTTTATCGTTTTCACTAAGCAAAATCGTATAATGATGGGGGAGAAATGATTAAAAGAGACATCTACCTAATGATTATGGACGAAAACTTTGAGGTAATCCAAGAAGAAAAAATGCCGGAAATGGTCAATGCCCCAAGCACGGTAGTGGTGCTACCCGAAGGAGGCTTGTTAGTAGGTGTAGCTGGCAACCAAGTGCGCGAAGATTACTTTACTTACAATATGATAAAGCTAAAAAGATTAAAAAACTAAGCCAATTTTTGTCCAGCGCCCGCATTTGTGCGATAGCCTGAGCCCGGCATCTTGGGAAAATTCCCTTCGGGAACCGAG
>JAAUUB010000205.1 GCA_012031215.1 Microscillaceae bacterium
TCAGGAAACCGCTTTTCTTTTTTGTGAGATATTGGGCTTTCCCCAGGCCCCAAATTCAGTACTCTACGGCCCTGCTCGAGCTCAGTCAGGGTGAATGGGAAGGCCAGGGCCGGGCCGAAAAATATGACGAAGCTACGATGCAAAGGCTCAGAGAGGATGTTTGGAACTTTAAAGCTCCCGGAGGGGAATCACAAAAGGAGGTAGAAATCCGTATGGTCGGCTTTTTAGAACAATTGCACGCCAATATAAAAGAAGAGGAGGCCCGCATTGCCATTGTATCGCATGGCCTGGCCATTAAATGCCTGCTGCGGGGCCTGCTCAATTTTGACCCCCCGATGACCTACCGCACCCTGACCGAAAACACTTCCATTACTCAGGTGAACCATTATGCCAATGGCTGGGGTCTGGTGCGCCTCAATGATGCGGCCCATCTGGCCGAAACGGGCTCATTAGAACAGGACCTTAGGTAGTAGAGGTTTGCCACAATAGTCCATAAAAAAAGCCCCCAGTAGGGGGCTTAAAAAATAAATAGTTGCCGTTGTTAATACCCTGGGTTTTGTTGTTGTGCCAGTGTTGGGTTATTAGCTAACTCGTCCGCTGGAATAGGCCATAAAAATCGGAAATCGCTATAGGGTATAGCTGGTATTGACTTGGGCAGGGTATTCGGATTTGTGTTTACATTGTAAGTAGAAAATACAGCTTCGCCAAACGACATTTTAGCCGGGATACCACCAGTTGAGAAGTTTGGATCGAGTGCTAGTCTATGAATATCTGACCAGCGTAGCCCTTCTCCCAGAAACTCTATTCTTCTCTCATTAAGAATAGCATCCAATAACGCGTTGGCATTGGCAAAATCACCAGCAGTGTATGTTTGTGTCGTGGGACTTGCAAGGGCTCGGTCACGTACCGCATTTAATAATGCCAAAGCCCTGGCATCTACCGAGTTGGTGTTGCGGACAATGGCTTCGGATAGATTGAGCAACACTTCAGCATAGCGAATAATCGGCGCATTATCACTTCGCCCCGCATAATCGTCAAATTTAGTAGTGTAGTAACTTCTACCGTCCTGAGTCAGAAGCAAGCTTCGTCTCAAATCATCTGCTCGCCAAAATGGATTATTATAAGCAATAGGACTAATTCGTATCAGCCCCCTGCCTCCCAAGGCAGGAGTACCTGACATTGCCGCAAGGGCACCATTAACCCCAGGATTGTCCACATCACTGTTTAATATTGAGAATATCGATTCCGTAGTGAAATTATTGGTAAAAGGACCAGCGGGTGAAGCCTGCAGAGCATAATTACCAACTGGGCTCGTGAAAGGAGCCATATTAGGCACAAGTTTATTCGCTTCTGTAATCACACTGGCCCAATCCTGCAAGTGCTGATATACCCGTGTTTTAAGGGCTACGGCAGCACCACTGGTAACCCTCACTACTTGGTTATTACCTCCTCGGGTAACAGGTGCATTTGCCTCCGCAAAATCTAAATCAGACAAGATAAAGTCATAACATTCTGCCACGGTATTTCTTCCAACTGCAATGCCTACATCTACTGTTGAAGCATTCGTTACCGCAAAATCGCGAATTGGCAAGCCTGGGTTAGCACCATTATTGTCCCCAAAAGGTCGGGCAAAGTGAATCAATAGTTGGTGATATGATAAGGCACGAAGGAAACGTGCCTCCGCTTCATAGGCATTTGCTTCGGCCTCAGTTAGAACCCCATTGCTTTCTGCACCTTGTACCCCTTGGATGATTACATTTGCTTGGTTAACTAGTGCAAAAAGTGTGTTCCACATAAAAACGTTGTTCGCCGAGGCAGGAGAATAAGTGCTTTCATAAGTGATGGCATAAAACAATGCTTGGTTAAGCATATCTTCGCCGCGCATATCACCCTGCTGTATATGGGCTGCTCCAAAAGGATAGCCTCGAACCTGCCCGCCTGCATAAAATCCACTTTGAGCCGCATTATACATTCCTAATACTGCAAGCTCAATCCTTTGTGGCGTCTCGAAGCCTGTTTCCTCGCTGAGTGCATTTTGCGGGGTTAAATCGGTTACTTCGCAACTGGCGAACAACAAGACCAGGGGAAGCAAAATAATGAAAAAAGTTTTTTTAATATTCATTTTTGATGAGTTTTAGAAACCAAGATTTAAACCAAAGGTTACAGAACGAATAATTGGATTGGTGTTATTATCAATGCCAAAAGCGCTATTCGTCGTATTAGATTGATTGAGCTCAGGATCAAGCCCAGAGTAATCAGTAAATACAAAAGCATTTTGTATTTGTCCAAAGACCCTCGCGGTGCGAATTCCGGTTTTACTAATTTTTTGTAAAACTGAGGACGGAAAATTGTAGCTAAGAATAATATTTTGAACACGCAAGAAATCACCTTTTTCCAGGAACCGAGTATCGGCGAATCCAGTGTTATTTATCGTGTTTTCACGACCTTGCCAGACTAATGGAACATTGGTAACTTGCCCTGGAGTGGTCCAACGATCAAGAATCTCCCGACCATTGTTTTGGAAACCCATGTTCAACAGTGTGGCTTGGCGAGTTACATTCATAATCTCATTTCCACCGGAAAATCGAAGGAAGATTTGGAGTTCAATGCCTTTGTAAGAGAATGTATTGGTTAATCCTCCTAACCAGGTCGGATTTCCATTACCAATAATTGAACGGTCGGCGGTAGAACTCAGGGATGATGCCTGACTCAAATCTCCGGGATCCTCTGGGTTAAAAAGCCGATAATTATTACCTGCAATATTGTATTGAACAATAGAACCATCCCCTTTCACCCACATTGGATTACCATTGGCTGGATTGACCCCTGCCCAAGTAAAGCCATAAAAAGACCCAATGGGCTCTCCTACTCTGTTTATGGTGTACTCGAGAATGATATCTTGGTCTTTATTCAGACGCTTGATTTCATTTTGAATGAAAGAAATATTAAAATCAACGTTCCAAGTAAATCCACTATTTGCTCTGATAGCATCACCTGCAATCCGTAATTCTACTCCCCTGTTTTCAAGTGCCCCAACATTACGGTCAATCGAGTTACCAGGAATACCTACGGAAGCAGGAGTGGGTGCAGCCAGTATCAAATCATCTACATCATTACGGAAATAATCAAAAGTAATGTTTACTCGATTCTGAAACAAGCTTAAATCAAAACCAACATCCAACTTGTTGCTAGTTTCCCATTGCAAATCGCTATTCCCAGCTTGAGAAAACTGAATGCCTGGAATTCCACCGTATTGTGCTGACCCGAACAATCCTGCATAAGGGAAAGATGAGGCAAGAGCTGTATTTCCCACTACTGCATAACTCGCCCGAATTTTAAAATCACTTACAAACTCCAAAAAGGAGGCATTACTGAAGAAGCCTTCTTCTGATATCCTCCAGCCAATTGACCCCCCTGGAAAATTACCAAAACGATTATTTTCTGCTAAATCAGAAAGGCCATCCCGACGAACGGTAATACTCAATAAATACTTGTCTTTGAAAGAATAATTAACACGCGCAAAATATGACTCTAAGCCACTTGGAGTATATCCACCCGCAATAAGTTGAGTTTGCGCACTACCTGTAACAATGTTTTCTTGCAGGAAAAAAAGGTCAGAGAAATTCTGGCCCTGAGCGGTAAAAGTACGAACATCAATTCTCTGGTATTCTAAGCCTACAACAGCGTTCAAAGTATGTGCCTCAGCAAAGGTTTTGTTATAGCTAATCGTATTTTGCCAGTTCCATAAATTTACGTTCCGGTTCGTAGAAATTAAAAGCCCGTTGGCTCCGCGTCCATCTCCATGCCGAGGATCATATGAAAGAAAATCCTCCGTATTGAGCAAATCTACACCAATTTGAGAACGAATGGCTAGTCCTTCAATTGGAGAAAACTCAATATACGCATTTCCCAAGATACGTCTCGTTGTTGCTTTTAAGACATTATTATCGAGAACAAAGGCCAGGTTTGTAAAATTGTTGTCAACAGGGCGAAGATTGTTGTCTTGGCCCAAAGCAGCACCATTAGGTGTTATATTGTAACCAGTTGGATTGTCAGGATCGAGAACCCGAACATTGGGAAGAAGTCGGGCTGCTCCAATGAGATTTCCAGAGAGCGCATTGGTACCTGTATTCAAGCCTTCGGTTACTGCGTGAGAAAAACTTAGGCTTTTACCTACCTTCAGCCACTTATTAATTTTGAAATCTACATTTGATCGGAAAGAATAGCGGCGCAATTTATTGGCCTCAACAGCTCCTTCCTGATCGGTAAATCCTCCCGAAAAGAAATAACTAGCTTTATCTGATCCCCCACCAACTGATAAGGCATGATTTTGTACAAAGCCGGTCCGGAAAATAACATCCTGCCAATCAGTATCTACATTATTAGGTCCGGGAAAAGCTTGTTCAGCTGTCCAGCATTGGTAAATTTTTCATTCGCAATCGTAATAAACTCCGCTGCGTTAAGCAGGTCTAGTCTTTCTACTACCTGATTGAAACCAACATAAGTATCATAATTTACCTTAGGCTGACCAGACTGCCCTCTCTTAGTCGTTATCAAAATTACACCATTAGCAGCTCGAGAACCATAAATAGCCGTTGCCGACCCATCTTTCAAAACTTCAACCGATAAAATATCTGAAGGGTTGATATCCGCAAGAGGGTTGGTGTTTATCACCCCGCTTTGATTACCCACTAGCATAGGTACATTGTCCACTACATAAAGAGGGTCAGCGGCGTTTGATATAGTGTTTGTACCCCGAATTCTTACCCGAGGGGCTGCCCCTATGATTCCATTAATAGTAGTAACTTGAAGTCCAGGTGCTCGACCTGCCAGTTGTTGCTCAAAACTAATAGTTGAGAGGTTTGCGATATCTCCACCTGTAATCTTGGCATACGAACCAGTTACATTCCGAACATCTTCGGTACCATAGCCGATTACCACCACTTCTCCCAATTCCTTCGTGGAAATAAGAAGACTAACATCTACCAAGGTTTGCTCCCCGACATTGACTTCCCTTGAAGTAAAACCTACGGCTTGAAACACCAAAGTAACACCAGGGGATGCTTGTAGGGAATATTTCCCGTTCAAATCAGTCACCGTACCTTGAGTTGTGCCCTTTATAGAAACACTCACACCAGGAACAGGTTCACCTGATTCTCCATCCGTAACCGTTCCCGTGATGGTGCGGTCTTGCGCTCCTACCGAGAAGGCCATTAAGCAACTGAGGAGAATACTCCATAGTAACTTTTGCTTCATACAAATTTTGTTTTAAAGGTTAATATTTTGTTAAAGAATATCATAAACCTAGTGAGTTTTTGGAAAAAAAAGATAGAAGTCCTCGGATTTTTTTTTGTTTAAGGTGGTGAATGGCTCTAAAAATATAATTTTTATTATTTTAAATAGTATTATATCATTAAAAAGATAGTAATACAATCATAATATTCTAGCATTACAAAGTCGCCTGGAAGTAGATAACTACCTAATAAGTAGACCATAAAGCTTCTATTTTGGATGCATACTACGCTTTTCAAGCCAAAATAACCAAATATAATTTGGATAAACTTCTTCCCACTTGCAGAGTGTTTAACTTTCCTAAACCTTGGATTCAGATAAGCCTCTCCTGTTAGGAGAAATGAACAAAAAAAGACGGCCCCGTCAAAGGAAGCCGCCTTTCTGTGATTATCCAAAAATTGATTTATTTCAAAACCACCTTGCGCACAATGCGGTCATCCCCATCACTGATAGAAAGATAATACAAACCTTTGGGCAACTGCCCTGTCTGCAAACGAACATCTACCTTGCCTTGTCGGGCTTGTGTGCTTAGCTGCTGAACTGCACGCCCAAGCGGGTCCAGCAATTGAAACTGAAGCACCTGATTTCCTGGATAGACCATACGCACTCGCAGCTGTTCTTCGGCCGGATTGGGAAATATCTCCAGCGAATTGATGGTGAGGTCTTCTCCCAGAGAAGTTACCACATTGCTGGCGTTTGCGAAAGCAAGCGTATTGTAATAAGGTATATCGCAACCATACTCAATTACTGCCACGAAGTAGTTTACCCCGTCCTGCAAGTTGAAAATCAGCAAGCTGCTAAGATTATTGCCGGCAAAGACGACCGAAGAAGCCCCAATCTGGCTGCCATTTCCGAAGGTAGCATTAGCAGTATAGGTTACGCCGTCCACCGGTAAATCTGCCGGGCTAAAAGCTGTTCCGGCCTTTACCAGCACAAGTCGTCCATCGCCATTGCCTGGTGTCCAGAAAATACGCATTGCATTGACGGGATCGTTGTTGAAAGTAATATTTGAGGCCGCCTGGTCAGGTTCTACGCAGGTAGTAACTTCAATGGTATTAGAATAGTCAGAAATTCCCTCCGCACTCAAAAATCGTAGGCGATACTGGTAATCTTGGCCGGATTCCAGTCCTGAGACCGTAAAACTGCTGGCTTCTCCCCCCAGCACCGCATCCTCAACCAAAAAAGTGGCAAAGTTATCCTCCGATACATCCAGTCGGTATTCATCGGCTTCGGGAATGGCCAGCCAGTTGGCCCGGAATGAAACCGGAGTAATCTGGTCGGCGGGCAGAGCTGTAGGGGCCGTATAGGTGATATCGCCACTCACTGTGAAAAGCATATTAAGCGCACTGGTTCCCAAACCATCAAATACGTCCGTAATATCAGTCCATACCTCAACAAATTCTTCACCCTCTTCCGGCTCGTTGATTACTTCAATGATTTTTGGCTCACTGCCCTGCAAGGGATTTTGCCCTAAGAGCCAGAACCAGCCGTCGGTTACTCCGCCATTGCTGCTGGCCGATAAAAAGTCATCCACCGCCATCACACACACCCAATACACGCCCGGATTGAGTAACTGAGGCGTAGGAAGGGCAATTTCAAAGTTATAATCCGTTGGGCTAGTCAGCGGATTGATGGTGCCGCTGTCATAGAGTTCGGGGCCTGGCTTGCCAGCATCATCAGCAAAGAGCAAAATGCGCACATTGGGCATCGGGGTTTGGGCATTGTTAAATCCTTCTACATTTACTCTTTTGACTTCCCAAATTTGGCCGGAAGGCACTTCAAAATCATCGGCAATGCGTATTTCATCATTATCAAAATTGGTCAGTTGCATTGAGGGCAGGCCCGTGTTAATTGCCCCGATGGCATCGCTGCTTTGGTCATAAAGCAGGGATACGGGGTCAGCAATTACATTCACCTCAAATTCCTCCTGTGTGGTTTTTCCATTAGAGGTGGCCCGAATAGTGATGTAGGCAATCCCGGCCCGGGTAGGATTGTAAGCCAGGGTAAGGTTATTGCCTTGCAGGGTAGGGGTCACCAAGTTGGGGTTGGTATTGGCAATGATGGTTTTGACAATGGCATTGTTGTCATTGTCGGGGTCATCAAATACATTGGCAATGTTAATAAGGGTGTTTTCACTACCCTGATTGACCACCACATTGGCAATGGGATTAGCCACCACGGGGGGCAAGTCGCCGGGCAAGGTCGCGCCGCTGATAATCATAGAAAATGCCTGCGGGGCTGACAAAGTGCCTTTGTGGCTAAGGCTTACGGTGAGGGTTCCCGTGCCGGGGTTGGCCACATAAATCTTCTCAACATTATCGCGGAAGTTATCACCCCGGTTGGCGGGGTTTGCCGGGTTGGAAGGGTCAAGGATATAGGGCTCATAGGTCTGCCCTCCGCCGCTGATACGCACGTCCAGGTCGTGGATGAGCATCAGCTTAGGATTGTTCAAAAAATCGGGCAGGTTTTCGGAATTGAAAGGCTCGCCGGGCAGGTCGGTCCAAGCCAGGGTCAGGGTCAGGGGCTGACCTTCGGTAGTGCTGATATCCAGGTTAAAGGTTTCGCCATTGAGCAGGGTATTTTCCAGAATATGATCCTCTGTGCCATTGGCCGTGATGACATCCGCGGCTCCGGCGGTGTTGAGCAGGCCCCAGCCAAAACGATAGTCAGGCCCCTCGGTGGTGCCCGCTTCAAAAGCCGTATGAATGGCTAAAGCCCGCAGGGTGGCCGCCCGCATAAAATCCCCTCTCAGGTTTTGGTAATGCTCCTGAAGCAAAAATAAGGACCCGCTCACATTAGGGGCGGAAAAAGAGGTCCCTGAGCTGGAGCCATAAGACGTGGTACTGGCCCCTCCCGCCGAAAATACATCCACGCCATGCCCTACTACATCGGGCTTGATGCGGCCGTCATCGGTAGGCCCAAAAGCACTAAAAGTTGCAATTACTACCTGATTAGGATTGGAATACCCCGCATCAATCCCATTGATAGCGCCCACACTCAGGATATTTTTCGCCAGGCCTTCACCAGGCATGGCATCATAGCCATCTTCGCCTCCATCCGGCTGGCGGGTTTCGGTAGAAGATTCCCAACCATTTTCCCCAAAAACAAAATGAGGTACGCCCGTGGCTGGCCCGGTATCATTGCGGTCATTCCCGGCTGCCCAAACCGGTAAGTAATAGGGTGCCTGATAGGCAATGTCGTCGGCAATGCGCTCATCGAAGCCATAACGCCCAAAGCTGGCATCTTCGGTAGTGCTCACCTCAGTGTTGCCAAACCAGTACCAACCCTGGCCAGCACCAAAATCCCCAAAGTTAAATCCGGCAATTGGGCCATAAGAGTGATTGGAAACCAGCATGCCCCGGCTAGCCGCCAAGGCCATTTCGGAATAGTCATTCGAGCTGGTAAAGGCATCCAGAGAAGCCCCAAAAGCCATTCCTTTTGCACTGGGATTAATTCCCTGGGCAAT
>JAAUUB010000206.1 GCA_012031215.1 Microscillaceae bacterium
AAAGCCCCCTAGCCCCAATGGGAATTTTAAAATTACAAAATAATTTGAACACGACAAAGATAGCAAGCACAGTTTTTAGACTTTACCAAAATAGGATATTTCTTAGAGCTATAAAGTGTTGATTATCAGTATTTTACAAATTATCTTGAGCGAAAGTTTTGGCGAATTAGTTGGAAGTTTTTTAATTTTTTATAGAATATAATTTTAGTTACTGGGTTTTGTGAATTTTTCAATTGACTGGAATACTAAAAAACTCTATTCTATTTCTAATGATTTATTGATAAAATAAGTCATTTTTTCTACTAAGTTATCTTCCTCAAAAAAACCAGTTTGATAAAATACAATTTTACCACTTTTTATCTACTATTAGGTTAGTTGGGTAGGTCTTGATGCCATAAGCATTGGCAACTTCTCTTGATTCATCTATTGCTATTTGGTATTGCAATCTTTTGTGGTAAGCAATGCTTTTTACACCCTGCTCTATAATAGATATAGCTAAAAACACGACTTTATCATTCCCTTGATAGGCTTCTACCAATTGATTGAGTGAGGGAAATTCTCTTATGCAAGGTAAACAAGCTGGAAACCAAAAGTTGAGTACTAGGGTTTTATCCTCTTCAAGTAGCGTTTCAAGATTTATTATTGAACCCTTCAAGGTAGAAATACTGAAATTTGGAGCTATCTGATGAACTCTGGAGGAGTCTATTTGTGCATAATAATCTTTTATTTGCCCTATAGATTGGAAAGAAATCATCAAAAAAATAAATTGAAGCCGTGTCTTGTAATTCATTTTGTAGCATTAGTTAAAAGATTAATAACCCCATAAATCAAGTAAGTCCTTTACTAAAAGGTATCCTCCCGAGCCAGAAAGGGTTTTTATAGGATAATCCTTTAAGTCATTGGCATTAATCTCGATATTTTTTTTTGTGGAAGTACCGCCAATACCATCTCCATACACTTCTCGATTTAATAGATATCTCCCTTGATTTTTCTGACTTAAATGATACGTTACCTTTAAAGGATTATGAACATTAATAATATCATTATTCTTTTTCCTAGAATAGCTTTTTTTATCCACAAAATAGATATTGAAATACACAGGTTTTTTCTCCCCAAAGTATTTCCATATATTTGCTTGGGTCTGATGCCATTGGTTGATAATAAGATTTTTAATTAATTGCGTATCTGACGGATTGTTTATATCAATAAAATCAAACTCAACTATAATATTCCTAAAATTATCTCCAAGTTTTAGACTATCACGCTGCCAGGCTGTGATATTATGAGCCTGAGTATTGACCTCTCTTGATACACTTCGATGAAAAATTACTTCTGCATACCTGCAAATTAAATCAAGCATTTCTGAAGGGGATTGATTACTATAATCAAAAATTGATTCAATATAAAGTAAGGGGTGTTCTTTTTCAGATAATTGATAGCGATACTTTATTACCTTATCATCTCTTAAAAGACTATCTGATAGCCATATTTTGATACTATAGTTATCAATGGGGGCTGATTTATTTTGAGCAACAATACGCATATCAGTTTTAAAACCATAAGTCTCCCAAGAATTTGTGTTACAAACTTCTACTATTCCTTGAGAAATTTCGTGATATAGAGAGTCATAGCCATATACTTCTATCAAATGTTGAGGAAGTTGCTCTGGCTTGACCCAAACAATTTGTGAACAGACAGATAGGACATTAAAAACAAAAAAAAATGATAAAATTGTAGTTTTCATAATGTAAATCTAGAAATTTACCACTCAACCTGAGTGGTAAAATCAAAATATTAAAACTTTAATTTTGTGGAACATCACAGCCAACAATTCTTTTCCCACCAGTAAAGAATCTGTTGTGTGCATCTATGGCATCGAAGGATTCTTCCAAAGTTTCTGCACTTATCGTAGTTCCGTTACCATCTGCAGTTTGACAAGTAAGGGTTACTCCCCCTCTCACCTGTGAAGCCTGCTCGGCAGTAAGCTCATAGGCTTTGAATTTTTCAAATAATGTGTTCATAATAATTTGGGTTTAAGTTATAAAATAATTTGAACACGAAAAGATAGCAAGCACAGTTTTTAGATTTTACCAAAATAGGATATTTTTTAGAGCTATAAAGTGTTGATTATCAGTATTTTACAAATTATTTTGAGCGAACTTTTTGACGAATTAGTTGGAGATTTTTTGGGTTTTTACAAAATATTATTCTAAATCTCCCAAAGAGCAGCCCCCTAAGCCCCAAAGGGGGAATTTTTTAACCATTCAAGGAACTGAAGAACTGATGGATTGAAGAACTGGACTGAATCCTTCAGCTCTTCAATCAGTCAATAGTGTAACCATAAAACCATTTTCAATCAAAAATTTCGTATATTTGCTAAGGATTAATAAACAAAAAGAACACACTATGAAATACATCACCAACATCTCAGATTTAGACCTCAATGGCACTTATAGCTATGCCGATTACCTCACTTGGCGTTTTGAGCAAAGTGTGGAGCTAATCAAAGGCAAAATATTCAAAATGTCGCCTGCACCGAGTGTGAGGCATCAGAGGATATCAGGAAAGTTATATGGAAACTTGTTTCAGTTTTTTAGAAATGAACCTTGTGATTTATTATCTGCCCCTTTTGATGTACGTCTATTAGATAAGAAGAAATCTAGCAAAGCCAACAAAGATGTCTATACCGTAGTGCAGCCCGATATTTGTGTGATTTGTGATAGAGATAAACTAGACGAGCAGGGCTGCATAGGCGCACCTGATCTGATTATTGAAATCCTTTCTCCAGGCAATTCTAAAAAAGAAATGAAAATCAAATATGCCCTCTACGAAGAAAGCGGTGTGAAAGAGTATTGGGTAGTTTACCCTTCGGAGCAAACCCTTTTGCAGTTTATCTTGAATGAAAATGAAAAATATGTCCTCAAAAGTGCATTCGCCGAAGATGAAGTATTCAATGCGCATATCTTCCCTGAATTGAGTATTGATTTGGCAGAGATTTTTGCAGAGTAGAAGTGCCTGAAGAACTGAGGAGCTGAAGATTCAACTCTTCAATCATTCAACTCTTCAATCATTCAACTCTTCAATCATTCAACTCTTCAATCATTCATACACTCCCCCAACAGCTCTTCCAGCTTTTTCAGGAGGGCTTCGCCTCTCAGATTTATTGCAATGATTTTACCTTCGGGGCTGATGAGGAAGTTGGACGGGATAGATTGGAGGGAATATTCCTCTAAAATTTCCGATTGCCAGCCTGTAATATCTATGCAGTGTTTCCACTCGCCTATTTTATCCTCCTGGATGGCTTTTTGCCACTTCTCCTCGTCTGTATCTAAGAAGCGCACCAGTTTGCCCAAAAATCCAGTAGGGTGAATTATCCCTTATCACTCGACATTTGTAGTAGTGGGGGCTTATTACCTTTTGATGATTTTCTTATTTTCAAATGTTTTACCAGTTGTTTTGGATGTCGGAAGGGCTTCAAATTTTATCAGATAAATGCCTGATACAAAGTCTGTGGTTTGAATAGTAATTTTTTCAGAAAAAACTCCTTTGTAAACTACTATTCCCAAAGGGTTGATGATTTGAAACCTAATAATATCTTCATCTCCTTCTGTTTCCAATGTTAATTTATTGGATATGGGATTGGGGTAAACCTTGATGTTTGCTGCTTTTTCGTCCGTACAATTTGTAGCTACTATGCTTGAGTATTCAGCATTGCCATTATTATCGGTTTGTTGCAAACGGTAATATGCAGTGCCATTCAGAGGCCTTGTATCATTAAAATAGTATTCAGTAATATTATTGCTGTTTCCTACTCCTCTTAAAAACGCCAATTTTTTTCAAAAAGCACAGCATCCCTAGTACGTTCTATTATAAAGTAGGCATTGTTCATTTCAGAAGCGATTGCCCAACTAATTGTTACACTGCTATTTGTACACACCGCCTCTAAAAAAACCCATTCGGAGCTTAACTCAATACCTAAACACTCCGATGGAGGAACATTGCTTAGCTGAAGATGGGATTGTCCATCTGCCTGTCCACCAGAAAATGGATTGGTGTTGATGACGGTACAAATGGCATTGGCTAGTCTAAAATTAGAGTGTCCATCTGCCTGCCCGCCAGAAAAGGGTTAGTGTTGATGACTGCACAAACGGCATTGGCTAATCTTAGATTCGAGTGTCCATCTGCGGTCCCCCCTACAAATTGAGCATACCCTTGTGTTGATAGTAATAATAGACAAATCTGAAAAAGTATCTGAACTATTAAGTGTTTCATTCTATAAATGATATGTGCTATTCTATGAACAATAAACTAGGTACCTTATCGCACACCCCTTCCTCCTGTTCTGCTTACACGGTTGGTATTTTCAGTGAAGGTATTGATAAGACGGTCTGATACTCTGGCTCTTTGGGCAATACTTTCCCAATTACCCCCTCTTATAATAGAAGATGCTACGCCTCCCCAGTTTGCGGCATTTGCATCACCATTAGCATTGAGGATACCATCTCCAAGCGTACCAGTAAAAGTAGGCGCACCGACTCTATTTGGGCCTACTACAAATCCACAATGAAATGCTTGTTCCCAAACATTCCCAGATAAATCTAAGATACCATAATAAGATGCTCCTGCCCCTGTTCTAAAAGTAGATGCAGTAGCCGCAAATCCAACACGTAACGGCCCCAAAACGGTGCTTACACCAGCGTTAAAGGCAGACAAACCATCCGCAGCACTTGTAGAAACTTCAGTAGCCAGCCCACCATTGGTGAGTGCGTTTGAGATTGCCTGATTGATGGTGGTCGTTCCCCAAGCATATTCAGCAAGAACAGGTGCGTTCGGACCTCTACATGTTTTTTCAAATTCAAGTTCGGTCATGGGTCTTAGCGCGGCCCAATCCAGATATGCTTTTAAATCTTCCCAGGATAAATAATTACAGGCAATATTGCCTCCATCTGTGGCTTCATCAAACACATCGTTGCCATTCAAATCATTTCCATAAATGGCAGGAGTAGCAAAAGCAACACCGGAGGTGGAAATCTCAATCGAGTTTCTGTTATTTCCTGAGATTGGGGCGAGTGCTGCTGTACCAATGGCTGATGAAGGGGCTACGGCTGTTCTATTGATTTGTTGATTAAAATCAAGAAGATTCAAAAACGTAACATATTGCTGCTGGCTTATCTCATACTTCATACAATAAAAGGCATTAAATCCTTTTGGAAATGCTCCACTGATGGCATTATGACCAGTAGCATTGAAAAACTATTTCTTAATCCATCCTGTACTATTCCTGCTTCGCTGGATATGGTAAAAGGGGTGGCACTACTATTAGATGTACCAAATGAGTTTGTAGAAAAAGTAGCACTTGTTGAACCATCTCCCACTGTAAAAGAGCCTTGAGGCACATGTACCATCTCAATGCCAATCACTTCATAATTTGTACTGGCAGGGGTATATGAGCCTGAAAATCGTAATGTAACCGTTGCCGTGGGGATGTTTCCTGCACCTAATGCACTTCTTCTCAAAAAAACCCCTTTGCCGTCTGTAACAGCATCTACTTGCAGAATACCACCCGTAACCGTGTGGTCACCACTGGTTATGCTCAAATCAGCATGTATCCAAGGACTTGAGCCAAGTTCACAAACTTGAGTTTTAACAAAAATCCAAACGCCATCCCAGTTATTGGATGGTGCTGAGGCAAACCAGCTATTATCCCAAGAAATATCAAACTGAATCGTGTTGGCACTTGGGGTAGAGATATTTGTGATGGAAAGATTGTTTGCCTGAGATAAATGGCATAATGCTAACAGCCCGACTAAGGTAAAAAAAATTTTTCATTTGAGAAATATATTAACATCATTATTTACTTGTAAAAATACGCTAATTTTCATTCTTTGCCCAAATCGCCAAGTGAAATCAAGTAAACTTACCTCTGGATTGATGTAAGTGCTTTTTTAAAAATTTTTCGGAGGCAAATCCTTTTCAATCGGATTGAAATAGAGGCTAAGCGCATCATTGCTTCGGAACTTTCAATTTTTTTTCACACGCTTTGCTCAACTGAAAAAATTCAGGGATTCGCTAATTCAGGCCGGGAACCTAAAAAAATGCCGGCCTTCCCGAGGTTTTGGAAGACTGGCATTTGGTGGGCGACTTACCGGCCGCCCACCAAAAGGTATCGATGCCTTCGGGGATGTTTTTGGCTTCTAGTTTTCCGTGGGGCTCGATTTGGAAATCATGCTGAACCAGCCGGGCCGTAGTGGCCGAAACCAATATTTTGCCCGCTTCCCCGGAGGTTTCTATCCGGCTGGCGATGTTGACAGTATTGCCCCAGATGTCGAAAGCCGGGCGGGTTTTACCGATGACCCCGGCCGTGAGTTCGCCCGAGTGGATCCCAATCCGGCATTGCCAGGTAGGGCGATTACGTAGTTTTTGTTCTTGCATTTTTTGATGCATAAAAGCCTGGATGTCGAGGGCAGCCTGCACCATCCGGCTAGCGTGCTGGTCATGGGCATTGGGCACTCCCGACACACACATATAGGCATCGCCAATGGTTTTGATTTTCTCGATGCCGTGGCGGGCAATGATTTCATCAAAATTTTCGAAATAATAATCCAGTTCATGCACCAGCTCATTGGGGGGCATTTCTTTGGCGATGGTAGTAAAACCCTGAAAATCAGACAACATTACTGTTGCCTCAGGAAAGTATCGGGCTTCTACCTGATTGAATTTTATCAGTTCTTCGGTGATGTCTTTGGGCAGAATGCTATAGAGCAGGTTTTCTTTTTCGCGCACGGCCTTGCGTAGGCGCAGGGCCGACTTAACCCGGGCCAGAAAGACGGTACTATTGACGGGTTTGGTGATATAGTCCGTCGCCCCGGCTTCGAGGGCAATAGCAATGTCTTCGGGACGCATCATCATTCCTGTAACCATGATAATCGGAATATCTGCGGTGAGGGGGTCGGCTTTCAGTTTTTGGAGGGCCTCAATCCCATTCATCACGGGCATATCCCAGTCCATGAGAATCAGAGCCGGGTTTTCAGTAAGTGCATCTTCGCAGGCTTCGGCGCCATTGGCGCAAAGGGTGGTATCGAGAGGCAAAAACTCCGCAGGAAGATGCTTGAGGTAGCTCCGCAGGATGTTGCGGTTTTCGTTGTCGTCGTCCACTATCAAAATTTTGGTGATCATATCAAAAGGGTTTTGGCTTGGTTTCAGGAGATTACACAGTCTATCAGTTCTTTAAAGCGGGTTTCATCGGGATTTTGGGCGCATTCGAGCATGGCCTCCCGCCAGATTTTTACATTGCCATTCAGGTCGAGGTTCAGCGCTTCCATCAGGGTTTCTATTTTGGAGGCATTGCGGTATTTGATGTTTTTGCTCAGTATTTCCTCCACAAAAGGCTTCAGCATCGCTTTTTCTTGGGGATGGAGGGTGACTATTTCACGCCCGCCCACTACCGAAGCTTCATCCGAGGCTACGGATTCCTTGAAATCGGATAAATGCAAATAAAACCGGAAAGTAGAGCCGTGATTGGGCGAGGATTCTACTTCAATTTTTGACTGGTGCGATTCTAAGGCCATTTTACAAAAGGTAAGGCCCAGGCCTACCGAGCCCGTACGATTGAGGGTCTTGGCATCACCCTGCACAAATTTGTCAAAAATGGTTTTCATCTTTTCTTCGTTAATGCCTGTGCCCGTGTCGCTCACCTCTACCCGCACCCAGTGCCCCACTTCTTCGGCAGCCAGGGTGATGCAGTCGCCCGCATCGGTAAATTTGATGGCATTGGAGAGCAGGTTGTCAAACACCCGAAAAATAATTTCTTTGTCAAAATTGGCCCATAGATTTCGGGGAATCTTGTTTTCCAGGCGGATACCTTTTTGCTCTAGATAAATCTTAATCTGGCTGACGGCCTCCTGGCCCAGGAGGTACAAATTATGGTCCTTGCAATCAAGCGGAATAGTTTTGCCTTCGTATTTCTGGATTTGCAAAATATTGATGCTCATTTGGTCTATGCGTCGTCCGGCTTGGTTAATGATGTTAAGCCCTTTGATGATTTCGGGCAGGGGCTTTTGAGTAACTTCGGGACTGCTGTAGGCCTGGATGTGGTTGAGGGGATTTTTGAGGTCGTGCACAATCATGGCTACCAGGGCTTCGCGGGCTTCCTGCACCTCTTCCAGTTCTTTTTCTTTGAGGCGGAGGTGGTCGTGCTGGGTGCGTACTTCTTCGCTGAGTTCTTCGGTTTTGCTGCGTTCTTCCATAAGCTCTTCCGATTTTCGGACAATCTCCTTGTGTTGTGCATTGAGTTCTTCAATGTGCTGGCTTAGTTCATTACGGGTTCTTTGCAGTTCCAGGATGGTATTATCGGCCTGAGCCTTGGCGCGGCGGGCTTTGCGCTCCCAGTTATAATAGAGCAAAAACAAGGCGATGCTCATCAGGGTAAGCAGACTGATGAGGATGACCGATACCCAAAGTTGCTTATTGGTTTTGGCCAATTGTTTGTTTTGGGCTTCCAGAAATTTCTGGGATTCATTCAGGGCTTTGAGTTCGGCTTCTTTGCGGGCAATATTTTGCTCAAGGAGCCGGATTTCCAATAAAAGGCCTTCCTTTTCCTTTTTCAGGCTCTCCAGTTCGTCCTTTTCTTCATAGCTGAGCAGAGAAGGGTTTTTTTCTTTCAACTCCCGAATACGTTCATCAATGTCCGAAAGACGATTGCGTAGCCGGGCTTTTTCTTGTTTCAGATAATTGAGTTCAAGTTTAACCTGTTCTTCCC
>JAAUUB010000207.1 GCA_012031215.1 Microscillaceae bacterium
AATTGCTCTCTTTTGGTGATTAACTCGGCAAAATACTCCCAGTACAATTCCTGAATGACCTGGTTGGGGATTTGAAAAATGGTTTCGTGCCCTTGCTGACCGGCAATGGTCAGATAGCCCAGGTAATACAAAAAACTAATGAACTGATTCTGAGAAAAATCTCGCTCAAATGAAAATTGATAAATCAAATCTCCCAGCACCTGCTTCTTTTTGAGTACTTCGGCCAGCAATTCATAATTGCCTTCTTCACCCTTGATTTCAAACAGCTTGCGGAGTTTGCCATAGTCCGGGGCAATGTTGGGGTCCAGCATCCGGTCGGGATAGTCCTGAAAGGTTTGAAAATGCGCACAGAAATACATCACCATATTGGAGTTATAAATCCGCGCTTTGGCACTTTTATGAAAGCAATAGCCATTGTACCAAATCCTTAAGTCGTCAATAATTTTTGCTTTCCGGTGGGGGGCCTCCAGTATCAAATCCAGTATAATGCTGACTTCTTCTTCGGTAAAGCCCATCATATTATGAAAAGCAGGATGATGGCTCAGATGGGTGATAATATTGAAACCACTTGTAAGGGCATCCATTGTAAGGGGGGAAACCCCGGTGATAAATATGCGGTTGACAATGCCTTGCTGGGTGGCCAGCTTGATGGCCTCATAAAATTTGCGCAGATAGCCCTCGTGGGTAACCGATTTCTTAAACTGGCTTAAATCCCGAAGCAGCAGCTCGTTGGTAAAGTGGTCGTATTCGTCTATGATTAAGTAGATATCTTTCTTTTGATAGTGGCGGAAAAAGGCTTTCATGACCAATTCGGGAGAGGGCTGGATTACAACTTCCGCAAATTGCTCAGGGCTTAACGCATCATATGAATCATTAAATTCTCCCAGATGAATTTTTATCGTTTCAAGAAAGCCCTGGTAGGCATTTTCTTCGGTTCGGGTATCAATTCCCGAAAAATCCATTTTGAGTACGGCAAAGCAATTGGCCAATGGGGTAGGATGCTGACCAATGTAGTATTGGCCAAAAATATCTGTAAACTGGTCTTTGAACTCTAATCCATAATAATGTTCCAGCACTGAAACAAAGAGGCTTTTCCCGATTTTGCGGGGGCGAAGAAATGAAATAAATTTTTCCCGTGATTCTTCTATGTGTGCCAGATAAGGGGTTTTATCTACATAATAATAACCTTCCAGGGCTATATCCCGGAAATTACTCAAACCTTTGGGAAGGGCAATTTTATTTTTCATACGCATCTTGCGGTCGGTTTGCCAACAAAGATACAAAATTTGTCCATTCGGGGCCCGGCAAAAACACCGGGCGGAAGCCGTCTCTGAGGGGAAGAGGTGCATTGAAACCCAATACTTCGGTAAGGTTTCGAGCCTTGCCGAAGTTAAAAGCCATCAGGATTTTATCCCAAGATGCGGGAAAGGCCATAAAAAGCTTTTCATCTTCATTTTACCCGCCAGGCCCCCGCTTTTCGACGTATATTTGTCCGGGGAGGCAGTCTGCCTTTGAGAAGCCCAAGTATTTCCGTTGAATGTGCTGTCTATGAAACTGGCCGACCGATACGAATATGACCCACAAACCGACCGCCTTGGCAAAGGTGGGTTTGGCAGTGTTTTTAAAGCCTACGACCACCTGGCCCAGCGCGAGGTGGCCCTGAAATTTGTGCCTACTGGCAAGCTCCCCGACCGCTACGGCCTGCGGGAAGAAATGGCCCGGCTCAAGGCCCTGCTTCATCCCAATATTGTGCGTTATTATGATTTTCTGACCAAAAGCCACCAAAACCTGGCCGGAGAAACGGAAGAAGTGGAAATTGGGGTGATGGAATACGTCAATGGTGGCGACCTGGGAGCCTTTATGAAAATGGGCCGCGCCCGCCAGCCCGAAATCCTACGGCTTTTGTTCGAGGGCATCTTGGCGGGGCTGGCCTACCTGCACGCCCACAAAATTATTCATCGTGATATCAAGCCCCAAAACATCCTGCTTCAGGTAGAGAGCCCACATCTCATCCCCAAAATAGGAGATTTCAGCCTGAGCAAGCAACTCACTAGCGACCTGACCTCGGTTTCGGCTGCCGTAGGCACGTATGAATATATGTCGCCGGAGCAATTGGGCCGCCAGGACACGCGCTTAGGCCCCGGCACCGACCTTTGGTCTTTTGGGGTATTGGCTTATCAGTTGCTCACCGGGCAATTGCCTTTTGGCTCCCGTCGCCAAGGCGATTCCGACGGACAAATCATTGCCAATATTCTCAACCCGCACTTTCCGGTAGATTTTGCTCCCTTGCCCGAAAGCTACCAACAAGTAGTGGAAAGATGCCTACAGCCAGAACCCACCCAACGCTGGCCCTCGGTAGAGGCCCTCCGGGAACATTGGCTTCGGGAGGCTGAGAAGGAAACCATCGCCCTTCCCCCGCTTCCGCAGGCCGATGAGCCCGAAGCAGATCCGCACCTGACCGCTGTGCCCGAGGCGGAACCCCACACCCAAACTCATTTTTCGCCCAAAAAATCGCCCCTCACCCAAACAATTGCTGATGAAAAAATCCCGGTAGCCGCGCTTGCCCCTATGGCTGACCCTTTGTTGCCGCTTCCCGGGCACAAACATCGTAGCACACCATGGCTCTGGCTTGGGGGGCTGTTGGTGGTCTTGCTCCTGGCCATTTGGGGAGCTGCCCAGTGGACTCCCAAAACCCGGAAGACTCGCCCAGAGGCTACTGCCCCCGCCCAAGACCTAAAACAAACGGGCCGCACAAACCCGGCGGAAAGCCCCACCCGAACTCCTGCTTTGTCCCCACAAAATCACCCTCCTTCCTCACCACAAAACAAGCCCGAGACTCCCGGCCCGGTTTCCGCCGAAGCTTCCTCTGAAAGTGAAGTAAACCTGCCCGAGCCGAACCCTGCGCCCACCCCGGGGCCGAACCCTAGTCCCCCGGCCCGGCCCGATAGCCCGGAGCGCTATGAATATGAAGAAGGAGGAAGACTGGGCAAGATTGTGATGAAAGGCAATAAATACGGATTTTTAGACCCTTCGGGTCGCCTCCTGGTTCCTTTGCAATACGACGATTTTGCTTATCCCCAGGAAGGCATGGCCGCCGTCAAAAAAGGCCTCAAATGGGGCTATATCAATCTGCAAAACCAGGTCTTGATTCCTTTCCGCTATGACCGCCCCGGTGTTTTTCGCAATGGACAGGCGAATGTAAGCATTGGCAAGCACGACTTCACCATTGACCGTCAGGGCAATTGTGTGGCCAATTGTCTCTAAAAAGGTTTCTTATTTGCCAACATACGCCTCCAGGGCGGCCCGCACACTTCCGTGCTGCAAAAGCAAAGCCTGCGCCAGCTCCGGAGCCAGCGATAAAGCCTCGGCCAGCATGTGGGTTCCCCGGGCAATGAGCTTTTGGTTGTTCAATTGCATATCCACCATTTGGTTGCCTTTCACCCGGCCCAATTGAATCATCACCGAAGTAGAAATCATATTGAGCACCAGTTTCTGGGCGGTGCCTGCTTTCATGCGGGTGCTGCCCGTTACAAATTCCGGCCCTACAATCACCTCCACTGGAAAGGTCGCCTCTGCTGCCAGTTCACTGTTGGGATTGCAGGTAATTGCCCCCGTCAGCAGTCCATGTTGGCGGGCTTCGCGTATTCCTCCGATGACATAGGGGGTGCGGCCCGAAGCGGCAATGCCAATGAGCGTATCAAGGGCTTCGGGGCGATAGGGAAGCATATCCTGCCAGGCCTGCCGGGGATCATCTTCGGCAAATTCCACTGCTTTGCGGATGGCCTGGTCGCCTCCCGCTATCAGGCCTATGACCCAATCGTGGGGCACGCCAAAGGTGGGCGGGCACTCAGAAGCATCCACAATGCCCAGACGGCCGCTCGTGCCCGCGCCGAGGTAAAACAAGCGGCCCCCTTCACGCATACGGAGTGTCAACTGCTCCACCAAGGCCTTTATCTGGGGCAAGGCTTTGGCCACCGCCCGGGGCACGGTTTGGTCTTCCTGATTGATGTGATAGAGCAATTCGGCGACCGACATTTGCTCAAGATGGGCATAAGGGGAGTTAGATTCCGTAACCGACATACCAATATGTATTGCTTAAGAGTAAAACAATAGGGTAAAGATACCGGGGTTTTTCAAAAAAAGCTGCACCTGACAGTGGCTTTATCGCGCCTTGTTACCCTTATTCCTCGCCCTAAAAAAGAAAGACTTTGCAAAAAAAGTGGCGAACAAACGAAAAATAGCGAACAAACGAAAAATAACTATATTTGCCAAATAATGTCAAGACAAAATTATGTCAACAATTTTTGGTAATAAAATTAGGACACTTCGAGAGGAAAAACAAATTCCTCAACGGCAGTTAGCTGCTGCGTTAGAAATTGACACAGCGACATACTGCAAGATTGAAAAAGGTGACAGAAGGGCAAAACGGGAACAAATAACAGTTCTTGCAGGCTTGCTCGAGGTTGACTCGAGAGAGTTAATACGCTTATGGTCGGCAGACAAGGTTTATAACATTATTGCCCAAGAAGAAGAAGCAACTCAAATTTTAAATATGGTTGCTGAAAGCATTGATAAATATAAACGAAAATCAGCCAAAGTATGAAACCACTAGTGAAATACAGAGGAGGAAAATCAAAAGAAATTCCTCATTTAATAAAAACATATCCCCCAATATAGTGGACGATATATTGAACCGTTTTTTGGTGGTGGTGCTTTGTTCTTTCATTTGAAGCCGAAAAAGCAATAATTAATGACATTAATTCAAAACTCATATCATTTTACTTAGGCGTAAAAAATGATTTTGACAAACTCAAAAAAGAATTGTCGGGGATAGAGCGAATTTACGCCATTAACCGCAGAAACTTTGAAGAACTGAAAAGTAAAACACCTGATGAGCGAGTTGAAGATGAAAACGAACCCCTCTATTATCAAATCAGAGATATGTTCAATGAATTAACCGAAAAGAAATATTCTGATGCTTTAATTTATTTTTTATAAATAAAACAGCGTATTCAGGAATGATACGCTACAATGCAAAAGGAGAATTTAATGTACCTTATGGCCGGTACGCAAACCTAAATACTTCATTGGTAACAAATTCTCACAGCAAATTACTTGCTAATACAGAGATTTATAATCTCGACTATTCCGAGATTTTCCAAATGGCAACCAAAGACGACTTTATGTTTTTAGACCCACCATATGATTGCGTTTTTTCTGATTATGGCAATGCTGAACACAAAGATGGATTTAATGAAAAGAACCACATTGATTTAGCCAAGCAATATAAGAATCTTGAGTGCAAGGCACTGATGGTTATTGGAAGAACTCCTCTAACAGAAAAATTATATGGAGACTACATTGTAGATGAATATGGCAAGTCCTATGCAGTAAATATTAAGAACAGATTTAAGTCAGAAGCAAGCCACATTATTATTTCTAACTATGGTAATGAAGCATTAAGACGAGAACCCAAATTAATACTAGAAGAAGAATCTGTTTCATATGGCTAGAATTGACAGTAAAGTAATTTTTGTAACCACTTCCCCACGGACACCTGCAAAGATGATTCCTGAAATTGGGCTTTTGCACGCCCATTTTGCAGGACAAAGATGGAATAACGAAACTCAAAGAGCTTTTATGGAGCTATTGAGAGAGGAGAACTTTTTCAATGGCGAAGGTGCAAACGATCCCGCATTTAGTGCAAGAGACAGAATAAACAGAGCACCAAAAGCACTTGGTTTTGTAATTATTTTCCCAACAATTCAACTTACACCAGCAGGTGAAGAACTTGTAAACTCAAGAAGAAAAGACGAAATATTTTTAAGACAGTTACTCAAATTTCAAGTTCCTTCTCCATTTCACAAACCAACCGCAAATTCAGCAGAATTTTGGGTGAAACCATACCTTGAACTATTCAGGCTCATTCGACATTTTGGCTCATTGAAATTTGATGAGTTAAAAATGTTTGGCTTACAATTAGTTGACTACAAAGAATTTGATACAATAGTTGAGAAAATCAATCAATTCAGAATAGCAAAGGCTCAAAACGAAGGAAATTATAAGCGTTTTCGTGCTGAATATTTTGACAGAGAATTGAGAGAGATTTATAGCGTAGATATTAGTTCAGGAAATACAAAAACCCGAGAAACTAATGATGCTTCAATTGCAAACTTAGTAAGCACGAAAGCAAGTAATATGAGAGATTATGCTGATGCTTGTGTTCGTTATTTGAGAGCAACAGGATTAGTTAATATTTCTCATATTGGTAAGTCTCTTTCAATTGTTCCAGAGAAAATTCAAGAAGTTAATTATTTCTTGCAACACACAGATAGAGAACCTTGCTTTATTGATAACGAAGGTCAATATGTTGCTTATCTTGGTAATCCACTTATTCCAACGCTTCTTACAGACAATAGAGAATTATTAGAACAAAAAATTAGAGCAGAGTTTCCGCAACTTGAATTTTCTGCAACTGCAACCTTACAAGAACTCAAAAACTTATTTGCAGACCAAATAGAAAATCGAAAAGAGCAAATAATAACAGAACAAGTTGCAGCAATCAAAGATTACCGGCTGTTTGAAGATATTTCCACAACATTTGGCCAAATACTTGATAATTCACTTTACGATACGCCACTTATGTTGGAGTGGAACACTTGGCGAGCAATGACTATGTTGGACGGTGGCGATATTAAAGCTAATCTAAAATTTGACGACTTTGGAAATCCAATGTCAACAGCACAGGGCAATATGGCTGACATTGTTTGCGATTATGGCGACTTCGGTTTAACAGTAGAAGTAACTATGCAAGGTGGACAACGACAATATGAAACTGAAGGAGAGCCAGTAACAAGACACCTTGCAAAATATAAGCGTGAAACTGAAAAACCTGCTTACTGTTTGTTTATTGCACCAAACATAAATGACGCTTGCAAAGCCCATTTTTACGCATTACACAAAATGAACATTCAATATTATGGTGGGACTTCTACAATCGTTCCATTACCATTGAGTGTTTTCATTAAAATGGTTCAGGACTCACATAACGCAAACTATGTTCCCGAGCCAAGACACGTTCAACGATTTTTCGAGCGTTCAAATGAATTAGCAAACTCAACAGACAATGAAGTAGATTGGTATAACGGAATAACACAAGAAGCATTAAATTGGCTGAAAGAATAAAAGGGCGAAGGCATAACATCACCTTCATGCAAGCAGGATTTTATGCTTCTTAGGACATAAAAATAGGAAGTTTAAAGTTTAGTTCTTCGTGAGGAGTTGGGTGGTGAAAACCCCTGTCTGAATATGGCGAGAACCGTTATTTATTAGGCATCCGCTATTCTTCTAAATCTCCAAGAAATGCGCGTGTTTTTAGGATTTATTTTCTTCTTGGGCACAATTTGCGGCTCGGCAGGGCAAGATTTGAGTGGGCACTGGCAAGGCTATCTCACCCAGGCCGCTGGTGCTCCCCAGACCCGCTATGGGTTTGAGATGGTCTTACAACAACGTAAGGATAAAATTGAGGGAACTTCTACCATCACTTGGGAGCAAAATTTTGGGACAATGCGGCTTTCCGGCACTTTTGAGGGCAAGACCTTTCACTTTCAGGAAACAGCCCTGCTCAAAAATAAAATCCTGGCCAATTTCACCT
Organism: Microscillaceae bacterium; assembly: GCA_012031215.1. GTDB lineage: Bacteria > Bacteroidota > Bacteroidia > Cytophagales > Microscillaceae > JAAUUB01. The sequence continues at coordinate 7,655 of JAAUUB010000207.1, forward strand.
GGTGTATCAAAAAAGGCACCTTGGCTTTGTCCGAAGACGAGTACTATTTTTATTTGCAAGGCCCCTGGGAAGGCTATACCCACTATTCTACCTGCCAACCCGGTTATATTTGGTTGCGCCGCAAAAAAACCCTCCTTGCCCGGACATCGGGCGCAGTTCTCCCCAATCGGCCACTTTGTTTTTCAATTGAGGAGTAATTTTTCCAGTTGCCGAAGCGAAAACTGATTCCGCAGTTCGTAGATAGTTCGTATGATGCTTTCCTTTTCTTTCTCAGTAAGCCGCCAGCTCAGGGGGGCCCGCTCTATTTTTATCACCCGGTAGGGGTCTATTTCGTGGCCGGGTTGATTACGCAATTGGCTTTTTTCGTTGATTTCTTTGAGGCTTTGGGAGATGGGCACATACTGAAACTCAATCCGGTGTACGCCAAACTCGCGGGGAAACCAAGAGCGGGCAAACTCCACCATATTGTCGTTGGCAATGTCCTGCAAATATTCAAGATTGCCGTAGAGGCTCGTAACGGGAGTAAAAATGCGTTGAAAAAGCGACTGCTCAATACTTTTTTCAATCGGTTTGTCTTTTTGGGTGTCGCGGATAGAAAGAAAAATCACCCCCGAGGTGTTGGTTGCAATCCAGTCTTTGAAGGCATACAAAAAGCGTACAGCGTCCGAAACGCCAAAATTATCGGAGAGGCCTGCATCCATGATTTCCATTTCGGGCTCGCTGGGCAGCTTTACATTGGGCGTTACATAAGGAAAAGTAGCACTCATCCTCAGGGCACTCAAAAAGCGCAGTTGGTCGGCATTCTGGCCCTCAAAAAAGCGCAAAAACTCAATGCCTTTGGTTTTCTGGTTCAAAAACCGGCTTTGGTCAATCCGGGGTACGGTCATATAAGAAACGTGCAAAGGAGAAATAAAGAGTTTGCGGCCAATCATTGACAATGGTGGGGGCCAAAATCATCATTGGAATCCAGGCCAAATAGCTCCGGCTCGACGGTATTCGCAAAGGGCTTTGTCCAGAAAGCCACTAGTATTACGGTTGAGCTGTTGCTCAAAAGCAAAGCC
>JAAUUB010000208.1 GCA_012031215.1 Microscillaceae bacterium
TTAGGGGCATTTGTCCGTCGGAGTACAGCGATTGTCCAGATACGAACAGGGCGAAAAATCCGGCCTAAGTGCAGGTCAATACAAGGGATTTTTTCGGCGGCCAAATTTGTACGAAAGCGGACGAATTTCACGAAAAAGTAGGTCATTTATTAGAAAAGTACAAATTTGCAGGCTTCTCCTGATTTCCTCTGCCTCTGCACGGGTCTTTTTCTCGAATTTGCCACTCCATTTGCAAAATGCTTTGACAAAACCAAAAACCTGAAAACCACCCCGGAACAAACAAGCCGGCAGGTTTCCAAACCATAAAACCAACACGACCATGAAATGCCTGATTGCCTTTAACCAAACCATTCGCCTGAACCAGGGGGCTACTGGCCAACTCCCGCAAAGGGTTTGCCGCCAGATTTGGTACCTGACTGCCGCCCTTCATTTGGCGCTCGTGGCCTTGCTCAGCCTGAGCTAAGCCAGCTTTTTGCACAAAAAGAAGTATGTAAACTCCACCTGGCTCTTTGGCCAGGCCTTTTAGCTTTTTGTTTTTTTACCAAATAAACCATAAACCTTGATTCACATGTTTTCATCATTTGCTAATGTAAATTCATCACTTTGGGTAATCCGAATCATTCTATGGCTGCTCTTTTGGGTCGCTTTTGCAAGCCCTGACCTTCTGGCCCAAACGAGCTACACCGTAAATGTGCTCACCGACAACAATCCCGGCGGCGGAGGGCTAGGCACAGGAACTACCGGCGATTTGCGCTATGCCCTTACGCAATCCAATGCCAATCCCTCCGCGATTGCCAGCGAACCGAACGAAATTGTGTTTTCGGTCAGTGGGCAGGTCAATTTAGCAGGCGCATTGCCTTTGATTAGTGCTGCGGTCGCCATTCAAGGGCACGAAAACGGCAATACCATCAACCGTAGCACAGGCGGAAATTATCGCCTCTTATACATAGAGGTCAATGCACAGTTTGTTTATCTCAGTCGACTTACTTTTCAAAACGGGGTAGCTGATTTTGGTGGCGCTATCCGAAATGAAGGGGCTTTTTTGGATATCTATGATTGTAAATTCTTGAATAACCGTGCTACCAACAGCGGTGGAGCAATCCTCAATACTACACCCAATAGCTTAGAAATGGGCTTCACACTTTTTCAAGGCAATATTGCGAGCAATCAAGGAGGCGCCATCTTGACAGACGGCTACAACGCTTGGTTCAACAATGCCTTCATTGACAATAGTGCTGAACAAGGCGGAGCAGTTTTTATCGGGAATTCTGGGCAAGGCGAAATCTCCAATACGACTTTTTCGGGCAATCAAGCCAATCAAAACGGCAGTGCAGGCATCAAACAAGGGGGTGCTATTTATAATGACGGCGCAATCCGATTGCTCAACTGTACAGTTACCTTGAATGTAGCTTCGGCTGGTCAAGGTGGGGGCGTTTACAATTCTGCCAATAGTTTTGATTTGAGTTTGCAAAACAACATCATTGCTGAAAACACCACAGGTGGCGACCTCAAGAATGATGGATTTATTGCTGAAAATGAGAAAAACCTGGTGATGAACTGCAATAGTTGTGGCATTACTTGGTTCTCTACTGCCGACCCTGCACTTTTGGCTTTGCAAGCAAATGGAGGATTCACACCTACGCACGCCTTAGATGCCGCAAGTCCTGCGATCAATCAAGGGGCAAAACCTGCTCCTATTGACGACCAAAGAGGATTTGTGCGGGTGGGACTGCCTGATTTGGGTGCTTATGAATTTGCCGCCCCTTTGGATGGCGGGCGTGGAACTGCCCCGAATTTAGACGGTACAGACGATTATGCCCATACTTTTGTGCCTTTGATGGCGGATAGAGATGACAACTTTACGATAGAGGTTTGGGTAAAACTGACCGCTACCCCTGCGGGCAATGCCGTAGTAGTGTATAATGGCACAAAAGGCACAAACGGCTATGGCATCATCATCAACAATGCGCATCAGGCGGTTTTTCATGTCAACAATACTGTACTGGGAACTTTCGGGGAAGTGCCTCTGGATAAATGGACACATTTGGCAATCACTAGATTCAATACCGATTACAAGGGATTTTTGAATGGAGTAGCGACCAACTTGACAAGTGCCAATGAGCCAATATTCCCAACGAGTGGCTTTTATGTGGGTGGCTTGCCCAATGGAGAAAGATTTGAAGGGCAAATAGATGAAGTGCGCGTGTGGGCAGATTACAAAACCCAAGACGACATGCGCTCCAAAATGCACCTTACGCTTTCGGGTAATGAAGATTGGCTTACGCATTATTACCAATTCAATGATGCTGGAGGTAGCAAAGACTACGTAGGTGGGCGAAATCTAATATTGGTCAATGGCTTGACCACAACCGTCTCCGAAGCACCCGTAGAATTGGCTACCAAAGTAGATGTATTGCCACACTTGGTGAATACACCTAACAGCACTACGGAAACGGTAGGAAATTTGGAAATCAACTGGGGAACGGTAACTCCCAATGGGCAAATCGTGGTCAGTTATGTGCAAGAACAGCCTATCAATAGTCCGGGGTTTGCTTTTGGAAGTGGCTACTGGATTATCAATAACTTCGGTACGAATCAGACTTTCTCGCCTATTTCTTTGAAGTTTCGCTTTCCTGATGAAGTAGAACTGGACACCGATGTGAGCAAATATATACTTCATAAACGCCCAAGCACCGAAACCGCTGAATGGCAGGAAATAAAGCACGGGGCAGAGGGCATCACGGTACGGGTAAGCAATACCCCCGGCGATAAATACATTGAATTTGCCGCCAATGCCAGCAATACCCAACTGATTAGTTTCAGTCAGTTTGTCATCACCAATGACGGTACACCTTTGGGCATTCGCTTGTTGCGCTTTGAGGCCCATCGCCAGGATGAGCAGCACGTGGCCTTGTATTGGGAAACGGCCACGGAGGCAAACAACCGGGGCTTTCATATCCAAATGAGCGAGACAGGGGGTGAATTTATAAACATCGGCTGGCAGGAGGGCGCAGGCAATAGCCAAAGCCTCCACTACTATAATTATGTCATACAACAAGGGAGAGCCGCTTATTACCGTCTCTTGCAGGAAGACTACGACGGGAAGATTTCTCTGAGTCCGGTGGTGTTTGTGTCGGGTAGTGAGCAATTGCAGCTTTATCCCAATCCAAGTGCCGGGTCGGCTACTTTGAAATGGGGGGTACTCGCCGAAGGCCAAAGCCTGGGCTTAGAAGTGCGAGACGTGCAAGGCCAAGTGCACCTGCAGGTGCGCGGAAGTCTGGCCCAGGTCAATGCCGCCCTGTCGCAAAAGCTGGCTGCCCTCCCCGCCGGATATTACCTGATTCAGGTGCAGGCAGGCCCGGAGATGCAAGTGCGCAAATTTTTAAAACTGTAGCAAACCCGCTACACCGGCACTTACCTCATTCAGATTGTAGGCTGATTTTAAGGATTTACCAAATCAGAAGGATTTGGTAAATCTTTTAAAAACAACTTTCGGTAGGTTGAAACTGTAAAGTATAGTTCAAAAAATACTGAATAACGCTTAAAAACTGCAAATAAGAATCTAAAAATTGCCTAATTGATTCTTATTTAATCAAACCAAACTTACAACAGGCTGGCTCCCTTTGCTCGTCTGACAATTTTTCTAAATCACAAAGAGTTCTTGATTTCTAAATTTTTAAACCATCAATAACCATGAAAAACCGATTAAATTTTCAAATCCTTCTCGCAATCGTGATAATGGGATTATCCGCTTGCCAAAACGACCAAGAACAGCCAATACCAGTGCCGCAACAGCCGACAGGCAAATTGAAAAAGATAACGCTGAGTGATGGTTCTTACAGCACCTTTGAGTACAATGCAAAAGGTTTGCTACAAAAGCGCGTCAATAAATTAGACGATGGCAGTTTAGAAACCATTTTGTATGCGTATGACGCAAAAGACCGAATCTCCAAAATCAAAACCGGAGGAGAAGGCAGTGAAGAATACCGCCTAACATATGCGGTGGATGCCTACGGCAATGAGGTCTTGCAAAAAGCAGGGCATTATGTGAGCAATATTTTGGTCAATGAATATAAGTTTTACTTCAATGCGCAAAAGCAATTGATATTGCAGGAAGATTTCATCGTGTTGAGCAATGGCCAGGATGAGAAAATCAGTAAAATTGAGTTCAGTTACCACCAGGACGGCAACCTGAAAGAAGAAAGGCACTTTCAAAATAACCTCGGAACCACCGAAATGGAATGGTATAAATCGGTCTATTATGAAGAATATGATGACCAAACCAAGCCTGATGCGCTCTCCGATGTGCATCCTTTGCTGCCCATTGCACTGATAATGAAGAACAATCCCTTGCAAATCAGCACAGTAGGCGAAGCCGGACTGGACAACATCACCGAAAAATATGAATTTACCTATGATGCTGTGGGCAAGCCCCTTACGGTAAAAATTCGCATCACCGGAGGTATTAACCTCCAATTGGAGGGCAGTTTTCAATATCACTAAACCCAATAAACCTGTAAAGCCATGAAAATTTTGCAATCTTCTTTCTTACTTATCGGGCTGGCGCTGTGTCTCTGGGCCTGTCAATCAGAGGAACCTGAGCCAGCTCCCAGTCCTGACCCGGCAAAGCGGCTCAAAAAAATAACCTGGAATGAAGGCGCTACCTCTGAATATACCTATGATGCCCAGGGGAGACTCCTGGAGCGCTATGACCAGGGCGCATACTTGGCTTTTGCGTATCGCTATGGCTTTGAGTACGATGCCCAGGGAAGGCTGGTGAGCAGTCATCTCAACTCCCTGGTATTCTATGCCTATGCCTACGATGCCGCCGGAAGGCTCCGCCAGGCCAAAGAAACCGACCATCAGGGCAAATGGACCTATCAACATCACTTTGAATACAATGCCAGTGCCCAATTGATAGCAGTCCTTAGCGAAGTGCCACTGGAGGCGGGAAAATTTCGCCCCGATAAAAAGCTGGTCTTTGCCTATGACCCTCAAGGCAAGCTCGAGAAAATGACCTCCTTTCAGTTTGAGGAGGCGGAGGAGACCTTCCGCCCCTTGCAATGGTGGTTTATGAAGACTACGACGGGCAAAAAAAGGTGGAATATTTTACAAGTATTAGCCCTTTTGTCCCTACTTTGAATTTGCAAAAAAGCAATCCCCGCAAAATTACCTATTACGATGCTTCCAGCCTGCTTATGCCCCTGGTAGAAGAGCACGAGTATAAGTATGATGCCAATGGCTATCCTGTTACCCGAAAATCAGGGTGAGTGGAAGGGCCAACCTCAGTATAGGGAGTGATTTCTTATATTAATCAAAATCAACACAAAATGCGGCCCTGAAGTTAATTCGGGCCGTTTTTCCACAAGCAAACCCATGTTTATCAGTATCAAATTGCCCGGTGTTATGTTTACCTGTTCGGCCACCAACCAAAAACCGGCGGCCTTTCTTCAACTTATTGAGCAATGCAAGAAAGGACATTCAAAATCACAAAAAAGGATTTACAATATGTTTTATGGAAAAATGCTGAGTCTCTGTCGTCGATATGCGGCCTTCGAGGCCGAAGCCCGTCAGTTATTGCAGGCCGGGTTTTTAGAAGTCCTGCAAAACCCCGATCGCTTGCGTCAGGGAAGGGCTGAGAGTATTGTGCGCGATATTTTCATTGAAATTATTCTGAGGCATTATGTTTCTCAAGGTTTTTCGGTTTCTCCGGCTCCGGCTACGGAAGTTGCCCGTCTGGTTCCCCAGCAGCTAAGTCCGCCCACACCGTCTTCCCACGAATCCATGCTAGAGGCCTTGCGTAGCCTGCCACCATTGGAAAGGCTGGTGTATAATTTACACATTATCGATGAATTACCCCTCAGCTTCATTTCCCGGCATACCCAGTTGGACAGCCCGGCCATCGAAAGGCTTTTGCAGCGGGCTCGCCACCATTTGGGCAATTTTTGGGGCGAGACAGGCGGGGATTCTGCGGCTGGATAAAATCCGAAAAACAGAAAGCCGGGAGAGCGCGGTTCTTTATGGTAACCGCGTCAAAAAATCTTGTAGTTTTTTGCGCATAGCTGCCTCAGAGGCCGCTTCAGTGGAGAGCTGCTCTCTTTGAAAAGAAGCGATATGCAGGGTTTGGGTTGGAAAGGCAAAATGCACCCCCAGGCGCTCGGCCAGCGCCAGAATTTGCAGGTTCAGGGCTTCGCGGCTTTCCCATTCTTGCTCAAAAGTATCGGTTTCAAAAAACACATTGACCATGAGCCCCAGTGCAGCCGCCTGAAAATCTAAGAAACGCACCGCATAGTTGTCTTTTCGGGTTTTGGGATGGCGTTGGATGAGGGCCAAGACCCCATCCCGGAATAATTGCAGGGCCAGGGGAGAGGTATCATAAGTAAGGCTCAGGGTAGTCCGGTAGCGGCGATAAATCCGCATCCCAAGATTGTCAATGGTCATGTCTGCCATCTTGCCATTGGGTACGTGCAAAACCGAATTATAAAAAGTCCGAATTCGGGTAGAACGTACCCCAATTTCCTCCACTTCGCCATCTATGCCCTCCGCCACAATCCAATCGCCCACCCTGAAGGGCTGGTCTATAAAAATCATGATAGAACCAAAGAGGTTTTTAATCGTATCTTGGGCGGCCAGGGCAAAAGCCAAACCACCAATAGAAAGACCCGCCAGCAGCGCCGTTACATTCAGGTTGAGGTTTTCAAGCAAAAAAATCAGACTGATGGTAACGGCAATGATTTTGAGCAAAGTCCGAAAAAAGGGCAAAATCTGCACATACCAGCCATATTTTTCCCGGTTGATGTGCTTGTCTATATACACAAAGAGTAAATCTACAATGCCCAGGGTCATCAGCAGGGCAAAGACCGGAATGGCCACATCTATCACAAAATACAAGTAATAGGACCAGAGGGCCGAAAACTGAAAAAAAGGCACCACCCTCCGTAGCAAAAGAAAAGTAACGAAAAGCGAAATGGGCCGGGCCAATCGGCGTATCTTGCGGCTTTGCAGTTCCTCGGCGGTTAGCTGGCCCACGATGCGCCGTAGAAAAAAAGCCATTACCCGATTGAAAAGCTTGAAAAATACAACCGGAAAAAACAGCAAAATGGCCAGTATCATCCACTGAAGATAATCAAATCCGCCATAGCGTTGGCGATGCGCTCCCCCAAAAACATAGGTCAGCCAGCTTTCGGGCGCAAACGGGAAGGTCTGCCGGTGGAGTTCAGGAATAGCGGCCACCGTTTCTGCCGAATAAAGCCAGATAAAACGGCCATTGGCCGCAATTCGCTCCAAATATATTTTGGGAAATTCAGGAAAAGGGATATACACAAATTTTTTGCGGATGGTATCCTGAAAATCATTTTGCGTAGGCAGGGCATTTTCATCAAAAAAAAGCCCGTTTCCTCTAAAGATTTGATTGAGCTGAACAGTTCTTTTGAGTCGTTCTTCCTGGGTCAGGCCCGGCACATAGGCCAGGGTGATAGAAGCCAGGGCCGGATTATAATTTTCGGGCATTAAATGATGCGAGTGATGATAAATACACTGAAAAGGAGAGGCCAACTGATAGGAAAGCTGTTTTTGTTGTTCCAGGTTTTGGGCCAGCAGCCAGGGCGAAAAGCCCAAAAGGCTGGCCATTCCCAGCCATTTGAATATCCGAATGAAGAAGACACGCACAAGCTGCACCATAAGGATTACTTTTTTTTAATAAGGGCTTGGTGTATTTTTGATTACAAATCTAATTTTTTTGGGTGAAAAGTTCCCGGCTTAATTCCTGTTCTGATGAATGTATTTTGGATTCCTTCCTGGTATCCCGTTCCTGAAAATCGGGCCTTTGGCACTTTTATCCATACCCAGGCGCAGGCCCTCACCCGGCACTACCCCGATGTGCAGTTGGGGGTCAGTCTTTGGGGGCAAGGGCAGGCGGCTTACCAGCTTTGGGCGCATCAGCCTTTGGCCAGTTTCCAAAAATGGCGGCATTGGCGCAAAAGTACCACTTTTCAGGTGCGACATCCCGGCGTAAACTGGTGGGAGATGGAGACCCCCGTGGCCGTTTGGAGCCGGCGATGGCGAAATGGGAACTTTGCGGAAGTCCTGCGGGTAAATGCTCAACAGGCCCTCTATTTTGCCAGGCAGGTCGGCAAAATTGACCTCATTCATGCCCACGTAGGCCATCCGGCGGGCCGCATTGCCCGGCATCTGGCCCAGGTGCTTGCCTGCCCCTACCTCATCACCGAACAAATGAGCCCTTTTCCTTTTGCGGCCATTTGGAAAAAAAACCACCTTCACCCGGTCTATGCCGCCGTGTATGCCCAGGCCGCCCTCAATCTGGCCATTAGTCCCTCACTGGCCCAGCGCATGGCAGCTTGTGGCATCCAAAAAATAAGGGTAGTGCCTAATCCGGTGGACGAAGACTTTTTTTATCCCCTGGCTTGCGATGGGGGCCAAAGTTTCACCTTCTTTTCATTGGGGCGGATGGAGGCCCAAAAGGGTTTTCCAGATTTGTTATATGCTTTTCGGGATGTGCGACACCGACACCCGAAGGCCCGCCTGCGTATTGGCGGCGAAGGAAGCCAGAAAAAGAAATACCAGCAACTGGCCAAGCAACTGGGCCTGGCAAAACAAGTGGAATGGTTGGGATTTTTAACTCCTGAGGAAGCGCGCCAGGAGTATCA
>JAAUUB010000017.1 GCA_012031215.1 Microscillaceae bacterium
TGCTCGCTGAATCGGGGATTTACTATACTTTCCCGCTTGCTTTCTTAATCCCTCTTTCCTCCCCCTCAAATTCGGACTGCAAAACTAAAACATCCCTACACAATCACCAAATAATCTTGGAAGTTTTTTTTGCTTTCTTGTCCTGTTTTCTTTCTCTTAATTCGGGATGCAAATATGAAAAGGTTTTTTCTTGTTTGCAAGGGCCTGAGAAAAAATTTTGAGAAATAATTGCGCTTTTGCAACTGCTTTCAAAATTGGACTGCAAACATAATGGCGCGCGGGGAGATATGCAAACAATTTTCAAAAGAAAGTTATTTACTTTGTGGGTGTAGATTTTTCCTGAAAAGTCTGTCTGAGATTCAGCTACATAGAAACCTGATTAATTAAATAAGGACATATAATTGTTTGGAGAGGAGAAAGAAACGGCATTAAATATTTTTTTTGGCTGTTTGAATCTGTCCCTATATTTCAGAAATTGGGATTGGAAGCTCTCTGTCTGCGCTTTACTTTTACAGGCATTTAAAAAAGTACATTAAGATATGCGAGTTGCGGTTATCAAGTATAATGCAGGTAATATTCAGTCATTGCTGTTCACCCTTGCCAGGATAGAAGGGCTGGAAGTGCTTGTGAGCGACCGGGCAGAGGTTATACAAGGGGCAGACAAGGTCATTTTCCCCGGCGTGGGCGAGGCGAGTTCGGCGATGGAGAGCCTGAGAGCAGCTCAATTAGACCGAATTATCAGAGATCTGCGGCAACCATTTTTAGGGATTTGCTTGGGTATGCAACTCATGAGCCGAAAATCTGAAGAAAATGAGACAACTTGTTTGGATATTTTTGAGGGCGAAGTCAAAAAATTTGAGGCGGTATCTGCTGCGGAAGGCCTGGCTTTGAAGGTGCCTCACATGGGCTGGAATAAGCTGACAAATTTGCGGGGTGATTTATTTGCCAAAGTGGCGGAGGGTTCTTTTGCTTATTTTGTGCATAGTTATTATGCGGCCCTCACGGTCGATACCATTGCCACCTGCTCGCACGGAGAGGCCTTTAGTGCCGCCCTGCAAAAAGGAAATTATTATGGTGTGCAATTCCACCCCGAGAAAAGCGCGGAAACAGGTTTGCAGATTTTAAAAAATTTTTTGGCTTTGTGATTTACCAAAAAGGATTTGACAACGCTTTATATGAAAAAAAGCTACCGCATCATCCCCGCCCTAGACTTAATAGAAGGGCAATGTGTTCGGCTCACGGAGGGAGACTATCAAACCAAAAAGGTATATTCTGAGGACCCCCTTGCTGTGGCGCAGGAATTTGAGGCCTTGGGGCTGGAATATCTACACTTGGTGGACCTAGATGGGGCCAAAGCGGGTAAGATTGTGAATTGGCAGGTCTTGGAAAAAATATGCCAGCATACCCAGCTAAAAGTTGATTTTGGGGGTGGGCTTAAAACAAGTGAAGACCTAAAAATAGCTTTTGAAGCAGGGGCTAGCCAGGTTACGATTGGCAGTGTAGCGGTGCAGAAGCCAGATTTATTTTGCGAATGGCTTGAAAATTATGGTCCCCAAAGCATCATACTGGGAGCCGATGTGCGAGAAGGCAAAATTGCGGTTTCGGGCTGGCAAATGCTTACTTCTATAGACTTACTTGATTTCTTAGAAGCGTATCAGCAAAAAGGGATTCAATATGTCATTTGTACGGATATTAGCAAAGATGGCCGCCTGGCTGGGCCGGCTTTTTCGCTGTATGCCACCCTAAAAAGCCGCTTTCCGGCTTTACATATCATTGCCAGCGGTGGGGTGAGCCAGGTAGAGGATGTGATACGGTTAGGTCAAATTGGCTTGGAAGGCGTAATCATTGGAAAAGCGCTTTATGAAGGACGAATCACTTATGCGCAATTGCAAGCCCTTATTTCCTAAGGTTTTATTATTTTATTGTGGACAATTAGTATATTTGGTAAATATTTTTGACAAGCGGGCAAAACACCCAAATCAATGGATATTTCTGAACAAGCAAGCGATTCTCAAGAAACGGGCGGACTGGTGTATGACCAGGCCAAAAATCACTTTTTAGGGGAGTTTCCCAGCATATTGCCTATTGAGCAAGCTTACGTCCATATCGGGATGTTTCTGGGCTGGATGCTGGAAAAGGGTCTTTATGGCGATGTGTTTGAAGATGAAGAGGCCCATCAAGTCATTCGGTTTCAAAATCGGGAAATCACTTGCTCTATCCTGAGTGCGTTGTGGGATGGTTTTTTGGGAGAAGAGCTTTTTAATGAGGAAGGCAACGCTTTCTCGGTGTATTATTATCAAGGCGGTTTGTATCGGCAGGATTATGCTGAGGTATTGGCACAAGGCTTACCTTCCATCTATCACGTGGAGGATAACTGGGAAAATTTTGAAAAGATTTCGGAGCAAATTGAGCTTCGTTATCAGGCGTGGATAGCCCAAGAACAACCGGAAGCTAGCAAAGAGAATACGGTAGCTTCAGCACCTGAACCTCCCCCCCCACCAGCCAAGGAAACGGAGTAAATCCGGGAAAGGGGCCGCCTCTCGCTTATATTATCTCTTCGCAAGGAAACATCTCAAAATTTAGCTTTGAGAAGGAATTAAAATCTTCGCCCAAATCTTTCATATCCTCATCTTCCATTTCGTAATACCAGTGAATATTGACGATGCGCTCTTCGCCCTCGATGGGCTCAAGCATTTTGATGATTTTTCCCAAGACGGCAGAAGTACTGGTATTGACATAAATCAATTTAAAAACTACAGTAATTTCTTTGGGGGAATACATTTTCAAGTATTCTTCCAGGGCTTCCAAGATGGGTAAGTAAAATTCCTCTGTATCTTCTGGGATTGAAACGCCCTTGATCTCCAGATGCCCTTTCTGAAAAAAGAACTTCACCTCAGGGGTGGTAGGTGCTTCTTTGATAAAAATGTCTTCCATCATACGTTTTTCATTTCATTTGAAGATATAGAGAGATAGAAACAAAAATAATGATAATCTTGGCAGGAAACGGAATATTTTATCATTATTGGACAAAGCTTATATTTTTGGAGGTCTTCAAAACTCATTTCAGCCCAGTTTTACCCCTACCACCATAATATCGTCCATTTGTCGGTTTTGCCCCATCCAGTCAATGAGTGTTCGCTCCAATAATTCATTTTGTTCAGCCATAGACTTTTTATAGTTGGCATACAAGGTTTTATAAAGCCGACTCTTGGCAAATTTTCGCCCGCGAGGCCCTCCAAACTGGTCTTGAAAGCCGTCTGAATAAATATAGAACCAGGTGGGCTTGCTAATATCAAAGGTTTGGGTGGTAAACTCGCGCGGCCTTTCTTTCTGAAAACCGCCAATCGGCAGTTTATTAGATTCTATGACCTCATAAATACCATCTTGGATAATGAATAATTCCCGACTGGCTCCCGAAAACTCAAGCACCTTTCTTTCCTGGTCAATCAGGCAGAGGGCGATGTCCATACCATCCTGATTATTGTTCTGTTCCTGGTTGAGTGCCAGTTGGATGCTTCGGTGCAGCTCCGTAAGAACCCGGTCAGGCTTGGTAATATTTTGCAAATTAATAATTTGATTGAGGTAAGAATCGCCCAGCATAGACATGATGGCCCCCGGAACACCATGCCCGGTGCAATCGACTGCGGCCATCAGGATAAGATGCTCTAACTTGGTAAACCAGTAAAAATCTCCACTCACAATATCTCTTGGCCGGTAGAGCACAAAATGCTCGGGCAGGGCTTCGGCAATTCGACGGTCGCGGTTGAGCATTGATTCCTGAATTCGCTTGGCATAATTGATACTGGCCGTGATGTCTTTGTTTTTGCGCTCTATTTCTTGAAAAGTGGCCTCGAGCGTGATGTTTTTTCTTTGAATAGAGCGATTTTGGCTTTCAATTTTTTGCTTTTGGTTCTCGAGTTCCTGTTTTTTGTCCTCGATTATTTTTTGCTGTTCGCGTAGTTTGGCATTGGCCCGTTTGCTTTGCACATTGCTTCGATAGAAAACCAGGGTGATGGCCAGTATCAACACTATGGCCACGACAAAAGTGAAGGTACGCTGCTGTAGTTTTTCTTCCTGAAGCCGAAGCTTTTCTTCCTGTAAGTCTTTGATACGGCGCGTTTCATCTAATACAACCCGGGTGCTGTCAATGCTTTTGGAAGCCTCCTTTTGCAGTTTTTGAAAGATAGATTCTTTGGCCCGGGTATATTCTTTATAATATTCGTACGCTTTTTTAAAATCGGATTGGGAAGCAAAAACCTGGGCCAGCCCTTCCAGCGCCCGCAAGCGCGGCCCAACTTCCAGGCTTTTGCTCAGCTCGAGTAGCTGTTGAAAGCAACGCAGGGCTTCTTTGTTTCGGTTTGTCAGGAGATAATCCTTGCCGAGGCGCTCCAGGTTATAGGCAATAAGCGATTTGTCTTCCAAAGAATCGGCCAGTTGCAAAGCCCGCAGATGATAATCAATGGCCAATTCGTGGGCATTGGTTTCAGAATAAGCCACCCCCAGATTGGTAAGATTGCGGCTGATGCCTGGGGCGTTTTTCAATTCCTGGTGGAGGATTAAGGATTGGCGATAATGTTGAATGGCTTGGAGGTACTCGTCTTGTAAGGCATAATTTGTACCCATTTGATTGAGGACCTCGGCTTGTCCATCTTTATCCTGGATGCCTTGATAAGACCTCAATACCAGTTGGTAATATTCCAGGGCCTTGCCATAAGCCCCTTGCTGATGATAGATTTGGGCAATCCGATTGCCACTCAGAATGATGCCTTCCGTGTATTGATTTTTTTCGGAAAGTGCCAGGGCCTCCTCAGCCAGACGTTTGGCTTTGAGGGGCGAGGCACTTTCGTATTCCTCATAGAGCAGGTGCAGATAGCGAACCTTGCTGGAATCTACTTTGCTGAGGCGCAATAGATTTTCTAGGCGCTCAATCCGGCTTCCGGTTTGGGAAAAAGCGAGATTTTGAGTTCCTGGCCATAAAAAAATAAAAAGCAAAAGCCCAAAGTATTTCATCACAAATGGTTAAACGGGGCCAAGGCTACCCCGTCTTGGCTTAGTCTTCTGGCTCAAATTCAAACATATTGATTTGAAGTCCGGTATCTTTCATATAATCCTCGGCTTCTTCGGCAATACTGTCATCATCTTCGGGATAATACCAGTTTACGGTTACTTGTCCGCCTTGTTCCTGGTATTTTTTTAATACCCTCAAGACATTGAGAATACTGCGCGAAGAGCTGGTATTAAAGTAGGTAAGCTTAAAATTAAAGGTCAGGGGCTTGTTCACTTCTTGGGTGAAATTTTCTAACCAGTTGATGATTTGGTTATAAAATTCATCAGTGTCTTCGAGATAGGACTCCCCCGAAATCTCGCAAACACCCGAGGAGGCATTTAGTTTTACTTCGGGAATAAAATAAACGCCACTTTCGCCTTTGATTTCTAAATTTTCCATAATCAGACTTGGGAATAATGAATTAAAAAAAATTATGATTCAGGATAAGACTTGTTTTTCTTTGTAATCTTGACCAACACAAAAAAGAAAGCAAAATCATCATTGAGTTCTTTTATCTTGCACTCAATCTGATTATCAGAAGTCAAGGCCGCTTGCACTAGCCCGATGCCTGCCCCCCGACTTTCTTGCTCATTGGGGTTATTACGTAAGGCCCTCTTGTATTCACGGAGTGCCTCTCGGTCCAAGTTTTTAATAGTTTCAAATTTATCCATCAAACGGGAAACATCCTCACAATAAATCAAATTACCTGTGATAACCCGATAAAAAGGGTCATCGTGCAAAATCACCAAGGTGCCTACTTTGTCGTGATTGCCAAAATGGTTGACCTCTTTTGAGTAGAAAAGCACGTTCTGGGCCAGTTCCATAAAGATAGAAAAGACTTTTTTCCCAGCCCCGGGGTCTTCTAGCAACTTTTTGCGGATGTCTCGGCTAAATTCGGAAAGTAAGACATCGGTGAGTGGCCCTTTGTAAGAAAGCAGAATGTTCTCACGGCTAATCTGGCTGTGATATTCAAAAAAATTAAATTCCTGACTCTGCGGCATCTTAAAAAAAATTATCTGGCAACCGGTATTTTGGTTTCTTATTTTCTTGGTTCAAATACGCAAACCCAGAAGGGTAATATCATCTCTTTGCTCTGCCCCAAGCTGATGCTCACGGATGGCTTTTTCAAAAATAGCTCCTTGTTCGGAGAGCGGTTGATGAATATGTTTCAGTATGATGTCTCTAAATTTTTTGACCCCAAACTTCTTACGACGAGCATTGGGATTATCCGCCAGGCCGTCAGTGCTCAGGTAGAGATAATCCCCTTGTGGCAGAAATAATTCCTGGGTAGCAAAAGTACGATACACTTCCTGCTGCCAACCTCCGATGGATTTACGGTCGCCCTTTACCTCGTGCAATTCTTGCTGATGATAATAATATAAAGGCCGCTTGGCCCCAGCATAAAGGACCCGAACCTTTTTCGGGTCATTTGGGCTGCGCTCAAGCACACAAAGGGCAATATCCATTCCATCCTGATTGGAGGATTCGGCCTGGCGCAATTTTGTGCGCACGCCCAGATGGAGGTTTTCAAGAATTTTGCCGGGGTCGTAGATATGCTGGACATTCACAATTTCGTTGAGCAGCGTGTTGCCAATGATGGACATAAAAGCGCCAGGAACACCGTGGCCTGTGCAATCTACGGCCGCAATAAAGGTTTTTTCCTGAAGATGGCTAAACCAGTAAAAATCACCCGATACAATGTCTTTGGGCAAATAAACCACAAAATGCTCTTGAAAATGCGCCTCGAGGACTGAATCGGGAGGTAAAATTGCAGACTGTATATTTTGGGCATACTGGATGCTGGAGGTGATGAGTTGGTTTTTATTTTCTATCTCCCGGGCGCGAAGCCGGGCATTACGAGCTTCTTCTTCTTTAAGTTGAATCATGGCTTCCGACTGGCGATTAAGTTCGGCTTGAGTAAGCTTGAGTTCCTCCATATTTTGGCGAAGCTCGGCTTCCTGGTAGCGCAATGTTTGGGCCTGGGTTTGGGTTTCGCGGAGCAGTTTTTTGGATTCTGAAATATCAAAAGCCAGTTGAATCACTTTGTGAGGCAGCCCTTTTTCGTCAAAAACTGGGGAATAAATGGCATTTACCCAGACAGGCTGCGCCATTTTGTTAAAGATTTTGAACTCACCCGATTGCGAGAGGCCCTGCCGGAGTTGGTTCCAGAAATCTTCGTAAGCCTGCGTAAGGGCATAGCTTCGGTCGGTAAAAGCACGATGGTTCAGCTTTTGCATTTCGGCAAGGGTGTAGCCAAGCAAGACACAAAAACTCTCATTAAAGGACACAAAATTGCCCTCCATATCGTATTCGGCCTTAGAAATCTGGCTTTGGTTGATGGCATTGAGCTGTCCGTCTAACTCGGCCTGAGTAATGAGCATGCGCTCCTGGGTAGCCACCAGTTCTTCCATGTTCTGGCGCATCATTTCTTCCTGGGCCTCGAGCATCTCGCTTTTTTCGGTTTGCTCCGCCAGGGCTTTTTCTATTTCTGTTTTTTGTTGGGCTATCAACTGGTTTTGACGGCCCACTTCTTCCTGGGTGGTCTTAAGTTCCTCATAGTTTTGGCGCAGTTCTTTTTCTTGAGTTTGTAGCTTGTGGGTAAGTTCTTGCGATGCCTGCAAGAGGCGGCGGGTGTTTTCGCCTACTTTGATGGAAAGAATGGCCGAGGCTATATTTTCGGACAGGCGATTCACCAGCTCGAGGGCGGGTTCGGCAAATGGCTTTAAGGCCGCCAGTTCAATCACCCCTTCTACCTTGTCATTGAGCAAAAGGGGCACCACCAAAATACTACGGGCTTTGCTTTGGCCCAAGGCCGAACTAACTTCAAAATAGTCCGCTTTTACATTTTTGAAATAAATAGGCTCTTTCTCGAGGTAAACCTGGCCAATGAGCCCCTCGGCAAAATCATCCTGGACAAGGGCTTTGAAAGATTCGTATTGGGCAGAATCATACCCATAAGTAGCTACCAACTCCAGGTAAATCTGCTCAGGATGGGCATCGTTGAGCACAAAAAGCCCTCCGTGGTGGGCTTCTATATAGTTGGCCAGGCGGTTCAAAACTCGCTGGGCTAACTTATGGATGTCGGTTTCGTCGGCACGCAAAACCTTGCCAAATTCGGCCAGGCCCTGAGAGACCCAATTGCGCTTTTCATCGGCTTCGGCTATCTGCCGGAGTTGATTTTGGAGATTGACCAAAGAAGCAAATATTCCTTCTCCGCTCAAATCGACTTGCCCGGCCAGTCCATTCAATTCATAGTCGCCCTGGCCGATTTTTTGCAAAAGGTTTCGGGCAATTTTGATATTTTCGGCGGTGCGTAAGGTTTCTTGGGCCAACTTACCAAGCTCATCCTGAGAATCAATCTGGATATGCCCCGTGTTTTCTCCTTTGGCAATGGCCCTGGAGGCCTCCACCAAACCTGGGTAGGAATTAGAAAAAAATGCTTTATAATAAGCCATACAAGCCCCAGCCCCAGCAATATCAGAGCCGCCAAAACCACATTCAGCAATGAGATATACCACCGGGTGTAGTAGGCAAGCAAATTGAGGATTTGCATCAGCAAAAGGAGAGCGGCCAATAGTGAAAGCGGCAAGCCAATTTTAAGCCGAAGCGGCCAGTCTTGAAACGAACGGAATTTGGTAGAAGGCTCACTCATAGATTGCTGACGCTTGTCCAATGCATGTATAGAGTTCTGATGGCTAAGAAGAGCAGGTAAATTTTTGACCTGGCCTGTAAGCGATGCTCATTGTCCTAAAAATGAATCAATTACTATGCGTAAATTAGCAATTAAATATTTAAAATACTGGTAAATATTACACCTGCTTCCCCTAATGCCAGGGGCGGGATTTTTTTCTTGTCTTTTGTCAATAAAAAAGCCGTGAGTAAGACCTCTGTTGGGCACTCTCAAGGCTTCCGATATTTACAATAAAATCAGGGGCTAGTTAATTTCCTGAAATTGAATGGCTTTCAGTTTTTGTTCCAAACCTTCTTGGATGAGTTGTTTTTCAGCCTCCGTATTGTTGCGGGCAAAGGGCAACATCCCTAAATGCTGGTAAACATTGAGCAATATCTCTTTGATTCTTCGCTCATTACTATTGAGGGCATAGGCATTCTCGAGATATGGCAGGGCCTTGCGCAATGATTTTTTCTTTTCTTCCTCAAGCGGATTGCCTTCGTCCAGATACTGGGTAAGGGTCATGGTAGTGGTCTGAAGATGAGGCGGAATAGCCTGATTGAAATAATACGCACCCACCACATAGTTGGCCGCAAAATTTCGTGGGTCTTCTTTTAATACCTCTTCCTGTTCGTTTTTGATTTTTTCGGTGATTTGCTGAGCCTGTATTTGCCCGGCGAGTATAACCATACCCAGCAATAACATCGTGCGAATAAATAAGATTGACATATCAGAAAAAGTTTAGTGAAAGAGACAATACGAAACACAGGGCGAATTAAACAAAAAAATATTGGAAATTAATATTTACACCCATATTTTATCTTTAAAGGCAGCTCTGGGCTTCAAAGAGAGCACCTGAAACATCTGCGTATCCTGGTCTTTTTCGGGGTTGGGGGTGGTCAGCAATTTATCTCCGGCAAAATAGAATTGGCCCCGGCCAAAAAGCAAAGGGCTTGCTGTTCTATGCGCATCGCCAGCCGCCCGGCTGAGAGGCGCACCATGGCTTTTGGCATTGTGATACGGGCCGTAGCAATCATCCGCACCATCTCCCAAACCTCCACCGGGCTTTGTTGGGCCAGGGGCGTGCCCTCGATAGGCACGAGGGCATTGACAGGCACAGACTCGGGGTGGATGGGCATCGTGGCCAGTGTATGCAACAAATCGATACGGTCTTCGGCACTCTCGCCCAAACCGATAATACCTCCACAGCAGGCCGAAATACCCGCTTCCTGCACCCTGGCCACCGTGTCGAGGCGGTCCTGATAGGTCCGGGTCGTAACCACCTGCTCATAATAATTTTCGCCCGTATCCAGGTTGTGATTATAGGCATACAAGCCCGCTTCTTTGAGCTTTTGCGCTTGTTGGCTTGTGAGCATGCCCAGGGTGCAACAAACCTCCATCCCCAGGGTGCTTACCCCTTTTATCATCTCGAGTACTTTTTCAAAATCTCGGTTATCGCGCACCTCGCGCCAGGCTGCCCCCATACAAAAGCGAGTGCTGCCCTGAGCCTGGGCCTGGCGGGCTTTGTCCAGCACTTCTTCCACGGCTAATAATTTGTGTACTCCTAGGCCCGTTTGGTAGCGCACTGATTGAGAACAATAAGCACAATCTTCTGGACAGCCGCCAGTTTTGATGGAGAGTAGGGTGCAAACCTGCACCTCGCCATTTTCATGGTATTGGCGGTGTACGGTGGCCGCCTGATAAATCAGCTCAAGGATGGGTGAATGATAGAGCTGCGAAATTTCGGCACGAGTCCAGTCTTGTCGGAGTGGGGATTGCGTCATTTTTAAAAAAATTTGAAATCAAGGGCCTTAAGCTTGCCCTTAAAAAAGCCTTTTTTGTTTTACTTGCTTAAATTTGGGCGCAAAATCAGAATACTCCAAGTTTTTTTCACAAAATGGCCAGTGTTTTTTTTCTATTGGGCGCAAATCTTGGCAATCGGCGTGAACAACTGGCCGAAGCCGAAAGACAATTGGAAAGGCAAATTGGGCCGCTCCTGAGAAAATCAAGGCTATACGAAAGCGAAGCCTGGGGCACCACGGACCAGCCTGCGTATTACAACCAGGTTTTATATCACCAAACCGCACTACTCCCCGAAGTGATATTGACCACCGCCCTGGCAATAGAGGCAAGAATGGGCCGGGTACGTCAACAAAAATGGGAAGCCCGGCAGATAGATATTGATGTATTGTATTATGACCAGTGGGTATATGAATCTGCCCGTCTCAGTCTTCCCCATCCGCTCATTGCCCTGCGGCGCTTTGCCTTGATGCCCCTGGCGGAGGTAGCCCCGGATTTTGTGCATCCTGTCTTGGGGCAAACCCAAACCCAACTACTGGAGCAATGCCCCGATATTTTGCCTGTGCAGGCACTTCCCTCTTGCTAACTCTTTATGCCAGGGAGTAGGCATTGAGTTTTCGGTCCACTTTTTTTACCAGTCCTTGCAAAACCTGGCCGGGCCCCACCTCGATAAATTCCTGGGCTCCATCACGCCAGAGGGCTTGCACCGTTTGGGTCCAGCGCACTGGCCCGGTGAGTTGGGCCATCAGATTGGCTTTGATTTTTTCCACCTCTCGGGCGGGTTCGGCGGTAAAGTTTTGGTAAATAGGGGCTTGGGGGGCTTCAAAGTGGGTTTGCTCAATGGCGGCGGCCAGTTCGGCGCGGGCAGGTTCCATCAGGGGGGAGTGAAAAGCCCCTCCTACGGCCAGTTTAACAGCCCGCTTGGCTCCCGCCGCCTTTAGTTGCTCGATGGCCTGGTCAATGGCTTCTTCGGTGCCCGAAATCACCAATTGCCCTGGGCAGTTATAATTAGCAGGGACAACCACGCCTTGAACTTGTGCGGTGATGGTTTCTACCAGGGCATCCTCGAGGCCCAATACAGCTGCCATTGTTGAGGCTTGGGCTTCGCAAGCTTTTTGCATAGCTTGAGCACGTTGGGCCACCAGCCGGAGACCATCCTCGAAAGAAAGACTTCTTGCGGCCGTGAGGGCCGAAAACTCCCCCAACGAATGACCGGCCACCATATCAGGATGAAAAGCCTCGTGGGTAAGGGCCAGGATGACCGAGTGCAAAAAAATGGCGGGCTGGGTTACGTTCGTCTGGCGAAGGTCTTCCTCAGTGCCGCCAAACATAAAGTCGGTAATGCGGAATCCCAGTATTTCGTTGGCCTGCTCAAAAAGCTGTTGGGCTTTTTCGGAAGATTGGTAAAGATGTTGGCCCATGCCGACAAACTGCGCACCTGGCCAGGAAAGAGGTAAGCTTTCATGCTCTTTGGTTTAAATTTACACGATGCAAAAGGAAAATTGCGGTAAACCAAACCAAAACCGGGCGAAATTCCCAGTTTTAGGTAAACATTTTAAGCACTTTCTTCAAAAACCAGGTCTGTTCCATCACCATAAACTTGCTCAGTACCTTGTCGGCTATCTCGGCGATGCCTTTGATTTCCTCCACTACTTCCAGGTAGGCTTTCAGTTTGGGGTCGTTGCGGTCGCCATCTACCCGGCTCAGGTTTTCAATGCCCTTGCGCATAGGGTCAAGTTCGCGGCGTTTTCGCTCCCGGATAATGCACTGGGCTACTTCCCAGATGTTTTTTTCCGCCACAAAAAATTCTTTGCGTTCGCCGGGCTTCAACTCTTTATGCACCAAGCCCCAGGATATAAGCTCGCGAATATTCATATTGGTATTACCCCGCGAAATATTGAGTTGCTCCATGATTTCTTCTGTACTTTGGGCTTCGGGCGAAATCATCAGCAGGGCATGAATTTGGGCCATCGTGCGATTTACGCCCCAGTTTGAGCCAAGAGTGCCCCAGGTCTGAATAAATTGTTCTTTTGCTTCGTCTAAATTCATACTATATTATTGGCAGGCAGTGGCATCAGTTTTCAAAAATAGCGTATTTTCAGAAAATCAGGAGAGTGGCCCAAAACAATGCCACTAAAAATTGAGAAATAAATAACGTCCTGATTCCCGGCGGGGAAGTTGGATGGGCTGCCATAGGTAAAGACTAAGACCTGTGTTGAGCAAACAACCCCCTCCCAATACTAGCCACCAAGAAGCTGCTGATGCTGAAAACGACCAGGAAAAAAAAGCAATCAGCAATACGGTGAGTAGATTGGGGAAGATAATACCAATATATAAATAAAACTCCTTTGGCTTCAAACCCAATTATTTTCAAATAAGTATAGCTTTACCTTACAAAGCTACACTATATTTTTGAATTTTCAATAAAGTATGAAAGCTGTGGCCCCGCCTTAGGGTTTTTGCTCAATGGTCGGGGCAGAAGATTGTTTTTCCCGTAAGTTGAAAAAAGCCCCCAAACCGAAGGTGAGCACAGTAGCCGCTGCTTTTTCGTCTGGCACATAAATTCCGTGGGCCGTGATGTTTAAATCCAGGCTGAACAAATCCGAGAAATGATAAGCACAGCCCAGCGAAGGAGCCAGTCCAAAATTGGCATCGCTGGCATTGAGTTCTATCACGCCCAATTCAACCCCGGGAGGCAAGTTGACAAGTTGGTCCAGTGGGCGCAAATCCAATATGATGGTTTCGGTATCGGTCATATAAAGACCCACTGATAGCCCTACATAAGGCCGGATTTTTTTCCGTAAAATATAATATTCAAAGCCAAGTGTAAGTGGATAAAAATTGGTGCGAGGGATTTCTACTTGCAGCCCCACAAGCTCGAGCAAATTAATGGTGTTGGGACTGAGGCCAAAAATCGTAGCCAAATCGCCCAGATCATCCCCGGCACGCCCAAAAGCCAGAAAACTCAGTTGACCTGTCAGGGCAAAACGACGGGAAAGCGCAAATTTGGCCGAAGCACTGGCTCCATAACCGTTTTTGTTAATAGCCCCAAAATCTCCTGTGGGCAAACCATAAACCGGCGAAAGCCCGAGGCGTAATTGACCAAAAACATCCGAAAGGCTCAAACTGTAAACCAGTAGGGAAAGAAGCACAATTTTTTTTTGCATATCCAAAAAAATGAAGTTGAATTTAGGTTATCAAGTGGATACAAATCAAGGCAAACCACCAGGGCTTGGGCAAAGATAGCATTTTGTTGGGCTACCTCTATTCGAGAATTTTGGGTTTTTTGCCTAGATTTGAATAATCTTTGATTAATAGGGTCTAATATGCCTTTTTTTTCTTGTATGCCGATGCAGTGGTTGCGATGTTGTCTGTTCTTTATTTTTCTTTCCGCTGAGGCCCTGCCTGCTCAGGAGTTGATTTGCAATGTGATTGTGGATTCTAAGCAACTCATTACCGACCAGACCGCCGAGCGCAGTCTTTTCGACGAATTACAAAAAGCCATCAATGGCTTCTTGAATAATCAGAAATGGACCAATGCCGAGTTCAAAAAAGGAGAGCAAATCAACTGTAATCTGGTGATTACCCTGACTGAATCGCCCGCCCAAAATGTGTTCCGGGCTACGGCCCAGATCCAGTCCACAAGGCCCATTTACAATACCAACTATGAATCAAACCTGCTCAGTTTTATTGACCGGGATTTTAATTTTCGCTATACGCCGGGCCAGCCCTTGATTTTTAGTCCCACTTCTTTTACCAATAACCTGACCTCGATGCTGGCTTTTTATGCCTATGTGGTTTTGGCAATGGACTTTGACAGTTTTTCCGAAACAGGTGGCAATCCATACATAGAACAAGCTTTTAACATTGTCAATATTGCCGAATCATCAGGGGAAACGGGCTGGCGGCGCAACCAAGGCAACCGAAACCGATACTGGCTGGCCGAAAACCTCAACAGCCAGCAAATGCTGCCCTTCCGCAAGGGCATTTACCAATATCATCGCCTGGGGATGGATTACTTTTTGACCGACCCCGGCAAAGCCCGGCAGGAGATTCTCAAAGCCCTGGAGGGGATTCTCGAGACCAATAAGCTTAAGCCTTCGGCCGTGCTGACCAACATTTTTTTTGATGCCAAAAACCAGGAACTGGTCAATATCTTTAGGGAAGCCCCCGAAGAGGCCCGCCAGCAAATGCACCGCATTGCCACACAATTAGACCCTACCAACACCGAAAAGTACAATCAAATCCTATTGCCGCGCTAAGCATCCATTTCTCACAGACAAGTTGCTTTTGGCTTGGTCAAATTTTTGTATATATTTGACCAACTAAGGAAGTAAATCTTCCACTTTCACTATTCCAAGCTTTTTTTAAAAATAATGTGAGAAATATCTCACAAACCAATAAGCAATTCTGGGGATTTTCCCACAAAGCCTCTATTACGCAGTAAAATTATGCTAACAGCAAAAAACGGCGACTTTGTAAAAGTGCATTACACCGGAAAATACCCTGACGGAACTGTTTTTGATACCTCGGAAAATCGTGAACCACTTGAATTTTCGCTGGGCCAGGGGCAAATGATTGCTGGCTTCGAGAAGGCCATCCTTGGTATGGAAGTAGGACAGCAAAAGACCGTGAACCTCGGGCCCGAAGAAGCCTATGGCCCCTTAAACCCGGAAATGGTCTTTACGATGAATCGCCAGGAATTACCCGATCACATTGATGCACAACCAGGCCTCCCCTTGCAGGCCCATACTGATTCGGGACAGGTAGTGCAGGTAATGGTTACTCAGGTGCAGGGAGAAATCATCACCCTGGATGCCAATCATCCCCTGGCGGGCAAAGACCTCGTTTTTGACATCCAGCTTGTGGAAATCACGCCCGCAGCGGATGCCCAAAACAAGCCGCTTTTGTTTGACTGATGAAACGTACAGGCAGGGACGAAGTTAAACAAAACAAACTTCCTCTCTTTGCAAGGACGAACTTTTTCGGCTTTGGCTTGTTTTAGATTTGCTGCTTACTTTGCTTAAAAATAGCAATACTATTTAAATCATGAATACAAGCACCATTGATAAAATTATTGCCAAACTGGCGGAACTCTGCCAGCATGAGTTCAATTTTTTGACCTCAAAAATGACTATGTCGACAATCTCAACTTCCCGGCCGACAAGGTGGGGGATTTCATAGGACAGCTAACCCAAAAGGCTCAAAAAATCAACCTGGCTTTTTTGGAAAACCACGTTAAAAAAAATCAGTTGCCTGAGCTGATTCGCGTCTCAAATTTTCCAATTGTAGTCTTTCAGGAAACCCTTAATCGGGAAATCACGCCGATTGTGGTGTATAAAGATGGGCAAGAAAGGCTGCATTATTTCCAGTTTGAAGACGAAACGGAAATAAGGATTCAGGATATTTCGCAGTTTTATGATTCCTTGCTCACGTATCAAAATGCGGCCGACAAAGACAAAGAGGGGGATGTCATTTTCCTCACCGTAGCCCCGCTCAAATATATCGTCAGTGATTATTTTCATCGCGAAAGCGGGGATGCCAAAAACCTCACGCCGCTCAATCGCCTTTTTCGGCTTCTACGCAGTGAGCGCCGCGATATTGCCTACATTTATATCTATGCCGTGATTGTTGGTCTGATTAGCCTTACCCTTCCGTTGGGCATTCAGGCCACCATCAGCTTGATTTCGGGGGGGATGGTCTTTAGCTCGGTGATTGTACTCATCACCCTGGTCATTGTTGGAATATTGGTGGGTGGGGCCTTGCAGGTAGTGCAAATTTCGCTGGTAGAGATTTTGCAGCAAAGAGTATTTGCAAAGGCGGCTTTTGAGCTGGCCTTCCGGGTTACCAAAATCAAAGCCGAGGCAATGGAGAAATACTATCCTCCGGAGTTGATGAACCGCTTTTTTGATGTAGTAACCATTCAAAAGGGTCTTCCCAAGTTGTTTGTCGACATCACGGGGTCGGTTATCCAAATCTTGTTTGGCCTCATCCTGCTTTCGCTCTATCACCCTTTCTTTCTTATTTTCAGCATTGGTCTGATTACCTTCGTTACCTTCATTTTTTACTTCACCAGCCCCAAAGGTTTGAGTACCTCCATTATGGAGTCAAAATATAAGTACAAGATTGCGTATTGGCTGGAAGAACTGGCGCGGGTCATCTTTGCTTTCAAGCAGGCGGGCAATACCAATCTGCCTTTGCAAAAAAATGGATGAACTGGTCAACAGCTACCTCTATTACCGCAAATCGCACTTCCGGGTGCTCATTACCCAGTTTTTGAATATTGTCGCTTTCAAAACCCTGGTTACGGGCGGCCTCTTGATTATCGGTACCCTCCTAGTGGTAGATCGGCAGATTACACTGGGGCAATTTGTAGCCTCCGAGGTTATCATCATCCTGGTGGTGGGTTCGGTAGAAAAACTCATCATCAGTCTTGATACCATTTATGACCTGCTGACCGGGGTAGATAAAGTAGCCAATATCACCGACTTGCCGCTTGAGCGTAACGACGGCTTGCGCATTGGCCTGGCCGACAACCCCAAAGGCCTGCACATTCGGGCCAAACATCTTAAATACCGCTACCCAGGCAGCAGTTCCTATGCCCTTAAAGATGTAAATTTTGAAATCACGGAGGGCGAAAGTGTTTGCATTGCTGGCCCAAGTAATTCAGGCAAACATACCCTGGTCAAAGTCTTAACGGGCGTACTGGAGCAATACGAAGGGCAAATTTCACTCAATTATCTTTCTCTCCGAGACCTCAACCTGGCCTCAGTGCGGGATGTAGTAAATAAACACCTGACTTTTGACGAAGTTTTTGATGGCAGCATTCTGGACAATATCACCATGGGGCGAAGCAACATCACCCACCAGGACGTAATCTGGGCCATTGAGAATGTAGGGCTAAGTGATTACATTGCTGAATTGTCCGAAGGACTAGCCACCAAAATTGGGCCATCGGGCAAGAAGCTCTCCAGCGGCCTGATTGCCAAGCTTTTGCTGGCCCGCTCCGTTGCCTCTCGGCCCAAGCTTCTGATTGTCAATGATTTCTCGGAGCACCTTTCTAAAAATGAAAAGCTTAAAATCTTGTCTTTCTTGCAAGAAAAACAAAATGGCTGGACCCTAATCATCATGAGTGTGAGCGATGACCCAGTGCTGCTTTCATCCTGTGATAGAATTTTATTGATGCGTGATGGCGAGGTAATTGCCCAGGGAGGCTACGAGCAGTTGTTGAGCGATCGTAATTTTCAGAAGTTAATTTTCAAAAGCCGCT
Organism: Microscillaceae bacterium; assembly: GCA_012031215.1. Lineage (GTDB taxonomy): Bacteria > Bacteroidota > Bacteroidia > Cytophagales > Microscillaceae > JAAUUB01. The sequence goes on from JAAUUB010000017.1 coordinate 17,788, forward strand.
AAATTTAATTCAAATATGCTGGAAATATCGGATAAAAACTTTGATAGCGAAATGATTGAAAAAAAGGTCTATGCCTTGCGCACCATCCATACCCCGCGTACGGGCAAAGTGCTGGCTTATTGGCTGCTAGGCATTTTGCTTTTTATGCTAGTGTGTTTGTTCTTGCCCTGGCAGCAAAATGTAGAAGGAACGGGCAAGGTAACGGCCCTTAGCCCGCAAGACCGCCCCCAGGAGGTGAATACCGCCATTGCCGGAAGAATCAAAGAATGGCGTATTCAGGAAGGGCAATTTGTCAAAAAGGAGATACCCTGGTGGTGCTGGAAGAAATTAAAGCCGATTATTTTGACCCAGAACTATTGAAACGCCTGGAGGAACAACTCCAAGCCAAAACACAGGGTATCGGTGCCAATCAACAAAAAATTCAGGCTTTGAACGCCCTGATTCAGGCCCGGCAGAGCGGACTACAGCTCAGCCTGCAAAAAGCCCGCAATAAATACCAGCAAGCCACCCTGAAAGTACGCATTGACAGTGCCGATTTTGAGGCCGAAAATTGGCCCTGCAAATTGCCGAACGCCAATATGGAAGTTATAATGATTTGTTTCAGGCCAATAATAATGGGGATATTCCGCTTATTTCGCGCACCGAATGGGAAAAACGCCGCCAAAAGCTTCAGGAAGTGCAGGCCAAGCTGATAGGCAAAGAAAACAAACTGCTGGTCTCACGCAATGAACTCATCAATGCCCGTATTGAACTTAACTCACTGGAAGCCGAGTATGCCGATAAAATTTCCAAAGCCCAATCAGACCTGAGCAGCTCGCTGGCTACCCTGGCCGACAAAGAAGGCGACCTCTCAAAACTGCGAAATTATTATGCCAATATGAGCATCCGTAACCAGCAGTATTGTGTGGTGGCTCCCCAAGACGGCTATGTGGTCAGGGCCCTAAAATCGGGGGTGGGCGAAACCGTGAAGGAAACCAGCGCCATCTGCACCATCCAACCATCTGAACCTCGTGTGGCGGTGGAACTGTATGTCAAGGCCATGGATGTGCCCTTGATTTCAAAAGGCCGCACGGTACGCTTAGAGTTTGACGGCTGGCCCGCGCTTCAGGTGAGTGGCTGGCCCAGTGTAGCAGTTGGTACGTTTGGCGGTATTATCCAGGTGATTGACCTGGTAGATAGCAAAGAAGGCAAATACCGAATCCTGGTTACACCCGACCCACTCGAGCCCTGGCCCAAGCAAGTGCGAGTAGGCTCGGGGGTATATGGCTGGGTGATGCTGGACGATGTGCCCGTATGGTACGAAATCTGGCGACAGCTCAATGGCTTTCCGCCCAGTCTGTATGAAGAGCCTTCCGAAGAGGACAGCAAGGAAAAGAAGAGCGACAAAAAAATTAAAATCAAAGTAAAAAGCTAAACGACTCAACAAGTATTTTGCTCCCCTGCCCCTCCCGGGCTTTTCCCCCGGGCTAAGCCGGGGAGTTGAAAAGTATGCTTTAAAAGTATGCGCCATACTACATTTTTTAATCTGTTAATTATCTGCTTTTTCATCGGGTATCTTAGCCAAACGGCCATTGCGCAAACCAATACAAGGGTGCGGGATTTATCCCTGGAAGAATTCTATCGACAAATCCTGGCCTATCACCCCGTCGTGAGGCAAGCCAATCTGATGACCGAAATGGGCCGCCAGGAACTTCGAGTGGCTCGGGGTGGCTTTGACCCCAAAATCTCTTTTGATTACAGCCGAAAAGAGTTCAAAGGCACCACCTACTACAACCTGGTGGATAGCAAGCTGAAAGTGCCCACCTGGATTGGCGATTTGGAAATTGGTTACAACCAGTACCACGGCGATTTTCTCAACCCAGAACGCTCGCAGCCCGATGCCGCCGGCCAGGGCTTTCTCGGTATCACCGTTCCGCTGGGTCAGGAGCTAATCATGGATGCCCGCCGGGCAGTTTTGCGCCAGGCCCAATTCTTTCAGGAAATCGCCCGGGCCGACCGGATTAAAGAAATCAATAAAATTTTGCTCAGCGCGGCCAAAGATTACTGGGAATGGTACTTTGCCTATCACCAATACGAATACCTGGACTCCGCCTATACCCTGGCCCGCCAACGCTATGAAGGGGTTGTGATATCGATACGGCTTGGCGAAACGGCACCCATTGATTCGGTAGATGCCCAAAGTGTGGTTCAAAGCCGCAATATTGAACGCCGACAGGCGGAGGTAGAATTACAAAACGCCCGGATTCGGGTGTCTAATTACCTCTGGGGCGATAATGAAACCCCGCTTGTATTGGCCGATGACCTTGCCCCGGAAGACTTTTTGGGCCTGAGCGGGCGCCCCACCCTGCCCAACCGGGAAGATTTGCTCAATTTTGCCGCCCAAAACCATCCCGAAATTATCAAACTTGTCAATAAGCTTAAACAATTGGCCGTAGAAGAACGCCTCCAACAGGCCAATCTTCTGCCCCGCCTCGACCTGAAATACAACCTCCTGCGTAATATCCAGAATGTTGATGAGCAAACCAATCTGAATTTTCAAAACAATTATCAGTTTGGGGTCAATTTTGAAATGCCCCTCTTTCTACGCAAAGAGCGGGGCAAGCTCAATCAGGTGCGCATCAAACTATCCCAGGCCGATTTTGAACTGCTTCAATTGCGACGCGAAATTCTCAATGAAGTGGAAGCCGCTTATAATGAATTGCTCAACAGCCAGGCTCTGATACAATTGCTGGACGAGATTACGGAAAACTTTCGCATCCTGCGCGATGCCGAAGTACGTAAATACGTCAACGGGGAAAGCTCTCTTTTCCTGATAAATGCCCGCGAAGCCAAGCTCATCGAGTCGCAGATAAAGCTGGAAAAGCAAAAAGCCAATTATGAAAAAGCCCGCGCAACCCTGCTCTGGACCTCCGGACAGCCCTTCTGGGAGAACTTGCTGCCTTAATCGGGCTTTGGAAAGTGTTTGCCCAAGACCTTTAGAGAAAAAAAAACAGGTGAATATCTTCCAAAGAAAATAGCCCTTTGACAATGAAATACCGGCAGTGGCTTTCCTTTTCGGGCATCTCTGCCTTGATTAGAGTAGATATAAAAGTCTTTTCCAGGCCGGCTGATTGCTTGTGATTCTAGCATTCACTTGGTCTTCTCCCGCGCATTTTCCGCTCCGCGCAGGTCCCAAAAAATAAAAATGTGGCGGTTTATTGAGGCCGGGATTTCAATGTATCGAAATAAAAAAGGCCGTTTGTGCATTACAAACGACCTTTTTTTTATCGCTTTCTTTTGGCTTTACTGCTTCACAAACTTAAGCACATGGCGGCGGCCATCGTGTTGAATGTGCAGGAAATAATTACCTGCCGCCAAATTTGCCACATCCAGTTTCAGCTCCACTTGTCGGGGGGCCAGGCGCTGGGCACTGATTTCCCGTCCCCAGGCATCCAATATCCGCAGCCCCCCTGGCCGTGTTGCCGGGTAAGGGAGCACAATAGTAAGCCATTCGGTACTAGGATTGGGATAGGCCCGGAGGGTGGCCGTTTCATTCAAGTATTGTAGCACCACTATTTCCGAAAATTCCACCGTTCCGTCGCCATCTATTTGTTTCAGACGGTAATAGTTTTGGCCCACGGCCGGGTTGGTGTGCAAATGGGTATAAGCGGCCAGAACGGGTCCAAGATTGCGGGCTTCTATGGCCGCGATGCTTTCAAAAACCAGGGCATCGGCGCTATGTTCCAGCTCAAAATGGCTCACTTCCACTTCGTTGTAAGTCAGCCAGCGCAGAATAGCCTGGCCATTCTCCATTTCTCCCGTAAAGCTGAGCAGCTCCAGCGGCAGCAATCCAGTATCCCCAAAATCTCCAAAACCAAAGTCGTCGCCATCAGCCGCATCTTTGATGCCATCGCCATCATTATCGCTGCCATCTACCCGGCCATCGTTGTTTTCATCCAGGGTCGAGCAGCCAATAGAGCCGCAGTTTTCATCAATATCGTTGAGACCATCCCCATCCCGGTCTAAGTCTAAGTAATCTGGTATTGAATCCGCGTCTTCATCCGGTTGGGCATCGGTATCTCCTGTGCCGGTTACTTCGCCAAAATTACCTGGGTCTTGATCTACGACATCAGGAATACCGTCATTGTCGGCATCCGGGCCGTCAATCAGGCCATTGCCATCTCCGTCTAAAATTGTGGCGTGGCCCTCAATCACATCATTGAATCCATCGTCATCCGAATCTAAGTCGCGGTAATTTGGCACGCCATCGCCATCAGCATCATTGGGATTGGGGTCGCCACTGTCGCCAAAAACAGAAGGATTGCCGTCCACCAAATCGCGGATACCGTCCCCATCCGCATCGGGGGCATCTACCAGGCCATCTCCCAGGCCATCTCCATCGGTATCAAGCGTAGCGAAGGTGGTGGGATAATTTTCTTTAAGGTCGTTGATGCCGTCATTGTCCGAATCCAGGTCTAGGTAATCGGGTACTCCGTCGCCGTCGGTATTGCGGGTGCTGCTGGTGGCATTTGGCCGGACTCCGTTGGCATTGGATACGCCATTGAGGATACCATCGCTATCCGCAATGACAATACCCGCCTCAACCAGGTCGTTGATGCCATCATTGTCGGAATCGAGGTCGCGGAAGTTGGGGACATTGTCTCCGTCTTTGTCAAAGCCAGTGTAGGTACTGGGGGCTTGCCCAAGGGTGCCTTGGCTGGTGATGGGCGAAGTGCCGCCTTCATTGCCATCGCGGCTGCTCAGCCAGCCATTGTTGTTGGGGTCATTGCTGGCAAAAGTACCCCCGAAATCCAGGCGGCCATCATTGTTGGCATCCGTGCCTCCGCTTTCGGCCACGTCAAAAATCCCATCATTGTCGGCATCTATATCCAAATAATCCGGGATGCCATCGCCATCCGTATCGAGGGCGCGGGCATTGCCCGTGTTGTAATAGAAGCCGTTGTTGGCAATCAAGGCGGTGAGTTTTGAAAAGCCACTGGCGGTTTCACCTCCGTCAATCAAGCCATTATCGTCAGTATCGCCTGTATCGATATTATCAATCAAGCCATCATTATTGGCATCAGCGGCATTGGCATCGGCCTGGGCAAAATCCAGTCGACCATTTCCATCGTTGTCAATGCCTCCGGCTTCAATCACATCGGGCAGGCCGTCATTATCGCTGTCCAGGTCCAGGTGGTTGGCAATGCCGTCGCGATCGCGGTCAAAATAATCCAGAATGCCGTCATTATTGCTGTCGGTAGTCGGAATGCCGCCACCGGGTGTGGTATCTACATAATTGGGCGTTCCGTCGCCGTCGGCATCGCCATCCGGGTCAAAACCAGCCTGGCCAGTAGCTTCAAAAATATCCAGAATACCGTCATTGTCATCGTCAATATCCTCACTGTTGGCAATGCCATCGCCGTCGGAGTCATTTCCACCCCCAAAGCTGGCCGGTTGGCCATCCGCCTCTCCCACGATGCCATCGCCATCTGGGTCAGAGGGATTGTCGATGATGCCGTCAAATAATGGATTGGTATCCAGTGGATTACAACCATTTGAGCCGCAGGCCTCATGAATATCAAATATACCATCCCCATCACTGTCAAGGTTACGGTAATCGGGAAGCCCGGCAGCCCCTCCGGCTGTATCATCGGGGTTCGGGTCGCCGCTATCCCCAAAAGTTCCGGGGGTATCATTGCCATCCACACTGTCGCGAATGCCATCGCCATCCGTGTCAATTCCATCTATAATGCCATCTCCATTCAGGTCAAATGCGCCATTGCCCCCTTCTACCACATCCAGAATGCTGTCATTGTCGCTGTCCAGGTCCTGGTAATCGGGTACACCATCGCCATCGGTATCCACCGGACCCGGGTCATTGTTATCGCCAAAGGTTCCGGGGGTATCATTACCATCCACACTATCGCGAATGCCATCACCATCCGCATCGCCACCGTCCACCAGGCCATCGCCATTGGTATCCAGGTCGGGCGTATTGGGGTGGCCTTCAATCACATCATTGATACCATCGTTGTCGCTGTCCAGGTCGCGATAATCGGGGGCTCCGTCGTTGTCTGTATCCTGGAGAGTGCTGTTAGCATCGCCAAAGACCAAGTCATTGTCATCTACGTTATCCAAGATACCGTCCCGGTCGGCATCAGAGCCATCCACAAGTCCATCGCCATTTCCATCCAGGTTGCCATTACCCCCCTCAATGACATCGTTGATGCCGTCATTGTCGCTGTCAAGGTCGCGATAATCGGGGGCTCCATCGCCATCTGTATCCTGCGGTGGGGTGTCGCCTGTGTCGCCAAAAGTGTTGGGGGAAGCATCTACCAGGTTCAGGATACCATCTCCGTCATCATCGGCTCCATCCACGAGCCCATCGCCATTGGCATCGGCAGTAAAGTTATTGGGGAAGGCTTCGTTGACATCGTTGATGCCGTCATTATCGCTGTCCAGGTCGCGGAAGTCAGGAATGCCATCGCCGTCGCGGTCATTGGGAGCAATATTGGCATCGTCCCCAAAGGCACCCGCGTTACCATCGGCGGTTCCCCGGATACCGTCGCCGTAAGGGGTTTCAATATCGCCCGCGCCAACATCTACCAGGCCATCATTATCCGCATCTGTTCCGCCACTTTCGCGCACGTCGTTGATGCCGTCATTGTCGCTGTCCAGGTCGAGGTAGTCAGGCACAGTATCGCCGTCAGTATTGGCGGGGCTGTTAAATGCCCCGGAGCGGATACCATCGGTATTGGAAGTGCCACCCAAGATGCCATCCGTATCATTGGCCACCAGCCCGGCCTCGATGATGTCATTGATGCCGTCATTGTCGCTGTCCAGGTCGCGGAAATTGGGCACACCGTCGCCGTCCTTGTCAAAGCCTACATAGGCCGCGGGTGCATTGCCAATAGTGCCGGTAGTGGTGATGGGGGAAACACCGCCCACATTCCCATCGCGGGTATCAATCCAGCCATTGCGGTTGGTATCATTGGAAACAAAAGAACCGGCAAAATCCAGGCGGCCATTGTTGTCGGCATCGTTTCCGCCCGATTCTATCACGTCAAAAATGCCATCATTGTCGCTGTCCAGGTCCAGGAAATCGGGCACCCCGTCTCCATCGGTATCGAGGGCGCGGGCGGGTGCGGTGGTATAGTAAAATCCGCCGTTTCCGGTCAGGGAAGTTAGTTGAGAAGTAGAAGCAATGTTTGCCTCGATGTTGTCAATCAGACCATCATCATCTAAATCGGCCTCATCGGCGGTCGGCTCGGCAAAATCCAGGAGACCATCGCCATTGGCATCAATGCCCCCCGCTTCCACTACATCGGGCAGCCCGTCGTTGTCGCTATCCAGGTCAAGGTGATTGGCAATGCCATCGCGGTCACGGTCAAAAAAATCGACCACGCCATCATTGTTTAGGTCGGCCACACTCCAGGCAGGGGCTAGGGCATAGGATTTATCCAGGTAATTTGGAATGCCATCGCCATCCTGGTCGGCACTGGGGTCGGTTCCAGCCTGACCGGTGGTTTCAAAAACATCCGGGATGCCATCATTGTCATCGTCAATGTCTAGGTTATCGGCAATGCCATCCCCGTCCGAATCACTGCCATCGCCAAATTGCCCGGCATTGCCATCGGCACCGCCCACGATGCCATCGCCGTCGGGGTCGGTGAGGTTGTCCACCCGGCCATCATTATTGGTATCCAGGGCGGTTTGTCCGGCGGGTTCGTCAATGTCGTCCGTGCCATCGCCGTCGCTGTCTAAGTCACGGAAGTTAGGCGTGTTAGGAGCTGTGCCACTGTCGCTGTCGGTAGCCCCGGGTACACCTGCGTCGCCCCGGCTGGAAGGGTTGCCATCGGCTATACCCACAATGCCATCGCCATCGGGGTCGGTGCCATCTACTTGCCCATCGCCATTGAGGTCAAGATTGACTTCTGCGCCATCAATCACCCCGTTGCCATCCGTATCGGCATTTTCGAAGACATCATTCAGACTGTCGTTGTCGCTGTCCAGGTCGCGGTAATCAGGCACGCCATCACCATCGGTATCCGTAGCTTCTGGGTCGCTGGCATCGCCAAAAGCCCCATTATTGCCATCTACCCCATCACGAATGCCATCATTATCGCTATCGCCCCCATCTACCAGGCCATCGCCATCACCATCCGGACTGCTCCCCGAAGGAAAACCCTCCACTACATCATTGATACCGTCATTATCACTGTCGAGGTCGCGGAAATCCAGCACGCCATCGCCATCTGTATCAAGGGTATTGTCGTTGGCATCGCCAAAGGCATTGTCATTGCCATCGGCGGCATCGCGAATGCCATCCCCGTCCACGTCGGTTCCATCGATGAGGCCATCGCCATTGTCATCCTGGCCGGCAAAGCCACCTTCTATCACATCATTCAGACCATCGTTATCACTGTCAAGGTCTCGGTAATCGGCCACGCCGTCGCCGTCGGTATTGGCGGGCCCGGGTCATTGTTGTCGCCAAAGCTGTTGGGCGCGGCATCTACATTGTCTTTAATACCATCATTATCGGTGTCGGGTCCATCTACAATCCCATCGCGGTTGGTGTCGGGGCATTATTGCCCGCTTCGGTCAGGTCATTGATGCCGTCATTGTCGCTGTCCAGGTCGCGATAGTCAGCCACGCCATCGCCATCGGTATCGGTGGGGGCTGCATCTCCCTGGTCGCCAAAGGTACCATTATTGCCATCTACCAAATCTCGAATCCCATCGCCATCGCTGTCAGTGCCATCCACAATACCATTGTTATTGGTATCAAAAGCCTCGAGGTTGGCTTCGCGAATGTCATTGATACCATCATTGTCGGAATCTAAATCAAGGTAATCGGGCGCCCCGTCGCCGTCGGTATTGCGGGGGTTATTGCCATTGATAACGGCAGTGGGCTTGCCATCGGCATCCACAGCCCCATCCACAATGCCATTGTCATCATCGGGATCAATGCCTGCCTCAACAATGTCGTTGATGCCGTCATTGTCGCTGTCCAGGTCGCGGAAATTGGGCACATTATCCCCGTCTTTGTCAAAGCCGTTATAGCCTGCGGGGGCCGAACCAAGGGTTCCCGTAGTAATGATGGGCGAAGTGCCCCCATTGCCGCCGTCGCGGCTGTCAATCCAGCCATTGCCATCCGTATCATTGCTGGCGAAGGTGCCGCTAAAGTCTATCCGGCCATTGTTATTGGTGTCGGTGCCGCCACTCTCTACCACATCATAGATACCGTCATTATCGGAGTCAATATCCAGGAAGTCGGGCACGCCATCGCTGTCGGTATCCAGGGCACGATTCACGCCAGTAGTGTAATAGAAGCCCCCGTTGGCGGCGACCGTGCCATCGATTAAAGTGGTGAGTTTGGAATCGGAGGCCACATCGGCGGTTTGGATATTATCTATCAGGCCATTATTGTCCGCATCGGCGAGGTCGGCATTGGCTTGGGCAAAATCGAGGATTCCGTCGCCATTGGCATCAATGCCGCCTGCCTCCACTACATCGGCAATGCCATCATTGTCGCTATCGAGGTCCAGGTGATTGGGAATGCCGTCATTGTCTTTGTCAAGCGAGGCTACTACCCCAAAACTATTGAGTTGGCCAAAGTCGGCCTCCACATAATTGGGTACTCCATCGCCATCCGCATCGGCACTGGGGTCCACGCCGGCCAAATCGCTTGCCTCAAAAATATCAGGAATACCATCGTTGTCGTCGTCCAGGTCGACGGCATCGGCCACGCCATCGCCGTCGGCATCGCCGCCATCCCCAAACTGGGTCGGGCGACCATCGGCTCCGCCCACGATGCCATCGCCATCCGGGTCGGTGAGGTTGTCTATCCGACCGTCATTGTTCGTGTCCAGGCTGCCATTTCCGGCTTCATTAATGTCATTAGAGCCATTGTTATTGCTGTCCAGGTCGCGGTAGTCAGGTTCGTCTGTGCCATCACTGTTTTGCACAGAAGAAGGCAAGGAGCCCGAGTCCCCAAAAACACCCACATTGCCATCGGCACTGTCGGGAATGCCATCACCGTCATTATCACTGCCGCCCGCATCCTGGCTGTTGATGAGGCCATCGCCATTGGTATCGAGGCCGCCATTGCCGCTTTCTACCACATCATTGATGCTGTCGTTGTCGCTGTCGAGGTCCAGGTAATCAGGGGCTGTATCGCCGTCAGTGTTGACAGGGGTGGGGTCGGAAGCATCGCCAAATCCGGAGTTATTTCCATCGACAAGATTCATAATGCCATCGCCATCCGTTTCTGCGACAAAGCCAGTATCGCCAGCTCCTATCACCCCATCGCCATTGGTATCAGGACTTGTCCCGGAGGCAAAGCCTTCAATGACATCATTGAGGCCATCATTATCGGAATCTAAATCACGGAAATTAAGCACTCCATCGCCGTCGGTATCCCGGACTTCTCCTATGCCGATGGCCAGGGCATCCCCAAAAACAGTCGGCGTGCCATCCACAAAATCGGCAATGCCGTCGCCATCGGCATCGGTGGCGGCGTCCCCGATGTCAAAAAAGCCATTGTTATTGGTATCGAGGGCATCATTACCGCCTTCGACCAGGTCATTTATTCCGTCATTATCGCTGTCGAGGTCGCGGAAGTCATAAACGCCGTCGCCGTCTGTATCAAAAGGCGTCGCATCATTTTGATCGCCAAAGTCGAGGTTATTGCCGTCGGTCAGGTCGGGTAGGCCGTCATCGTCGGCATCGCCCCCATCCACAATGCCATCGTCATTGGCATCAAAAAGGTCAGGATTGAGGCCATATTCTATCAGGTCATTGATGCCGTCATTGTCGCTGTCGAGGTCGAGGAAATCGGGCTGATTGTCATTATCGGTGTCTACGGGGTCGCCGTTAGGGTCATTGTCCACAAAGGCGGCCGGGTCATCATAGAGAATGGCTCCCCCGTCAGTGCCGCTTTCAATAAAATTGGCCAGGCCATTGGCTCCATAAGGGCCATCGGCAATGCCGTTGTTATCAGCATCGGCAGAGGCAATTTGGGTGGCGGTCAGGCCACTTTCACGCAGGTCATTGATGCCGTCATTATCCGAATCCAGGTCAAAGTGGTTGGGAATGCCATCGAGGTCTTTGTCAAAAACATCCAATACACCATCCGCATTCACATCGGCGGTTGAAATACCTCCCCCCGGGCTAGGGTCTAAGAAGTTGGCTACTCCGTCTCCGTCGGCATCATCTGCGGGGTCCACACCCAAGCCTTCTTCTACATCGGTGATGCCATCATTGTCATCATCAATATCCCCCAGTTCGGGGCCGGCTCCATCGGGGTCTGTGTCTGGAATACCATCCCCGTCGCGGTCGCCGATGACGGCAAAGTCGATGTTGTTGCTATAATCGCATTCGGGCTGGCCGTAGTTCTCAATGGCAATAGGGGTTTCTGCGCCATCATTATTAATGACGGCATAGAGAGTAAAAGCGCTGGTAAAGGTAAAAGGGAAGTCATGATTGACACTCAGCGTTTGCCCCGGATTGACAAACTCGGCCAGGGTAAAGTTTGCATTGGGAATAATCGTGCCCCCTGTTGCCGGATTGCCATTGAAAAAGGAAACCTGCATCCCCGGCGCCAGGGCCGTTGCCGCCGCACTGGTATTGATGATTTCCATGTTAAGGGTGATACGAGCATTGCTTACATTGATGGCCGAAGCATCAATGTCGATAGAAGCATCGGCGGCAGGGAAGATAAAGGAACCGTCTTTGTCAAAAAGGGTGGCCTGCACCAGGAAGTTATTGAGCGGAATCCCGGCGGAGAAGGCAATGGCGTGGTTTTGCTGCTGACGGGGTATGGTGAGGTCATCATTGATGTTGACCACAAAATAAGCGTGTTGATTCCAAATCTTGCGAGCTGGTGCCCAGGGGCGAGAAGGGGACTGATAAAGTCTTACATTACCGCTTTGGTTGGTAGCCACTCCGCAAGTAACGCAGATTTCTGCAGCACCATCTCCGTCAGCATCCACAATAATTGGAGCTTCATTCCCTGTACCAGAAGTGCAAGCAAAAGTAGCTACATTACTTGGCGCAACCCCATCTGCACTACCATCCAATATTCTAATATCAGTTTCATCCCGATACACAATTTCATAATTTCCATCCTGGTTAAAGTCAAAAAGAGTTAAGCCTGTCTCTCCTGAATCATCACTTGTATTTAATTGCCATTTAAGTTCAAGTGTCGTGGTGCCATTAAAACGGTAAGCAAATACACGATTACTGCGGCAAACCCCAATTTCAGGAGTACCATTGTTATCCATATCGCCAATGAAGGGGGCTCCTGTTTTGTTAACCAGTCCAACCCCATCACTTCCAAGTGTTGTCTGCGCAATCAGGGCTCGGGTGCGAGGATCCCAAACAAATAATAATCCGGGATTCCCTTGTCGAGAAACGACAATATCCAGTTGATTATCTTCATTCATATCTGCTATGGAAGTAAACCCATCACCAAAACCTGGACCTAATCCTCCTCCGCTTAGCAAACTGTGGGAAGTAATAGTATTTCCTGCTAAACCACCTGTATTGGTGATGTGCACTTCATAAACAGTAGTTCCTGCGATTAACTCTAAATTACGATTATCATTCCGATTATAGTTGCATCTCGGACATCAGCAGCGGTTACTATGCTTACACTTCCCAATAAAGGAGAGGCTTCGCTTATAATGCCAACATTACCCGCGCCTCCTGCACCTAATAATTTAACCCCAGTTTGAGCATTGAATATTTCATCATAAATATACACCTCTGGAATTCCATCTCTATTAAAATCTGCCAAGCCAAGACTGCCGCCATACCTATTCGTACGACCTGTCCCAAACTGTACATCTGAAATCCATTTTTCTGTACCATCGTGTTCATAGCATACTAGCCGACCTGCATAAACAGCTGTGTTTATTCCATTTGCAGTCGCATCTGTTCCTGGCCCAAGTGCTGCGATGATTATTCGCCTTCTGGGTCGGCATCTATGTTACCAACAACAATAGCCATTGGAGCAGACCAAGCCATGAACGGGGTCGGAATAAGCAGTTCCTCTTGCCCAGATTGTCCATTAAGGATTCGAATGCCAGATGTGCGACGTACTGTTAACGTGCTATAGCCCGTCCCCCCCATTGTAATTACCTCAGGAATGCCATCGTTGTCTATATCGGCAACTAAGGGTGTGTTATAAGTTGGAATAACATTTCCATTGCTACTAATCCATTGAGGCTCAATGGAAAAATCAGAAAAACCCGCCGTATAAAGACATTCTGGGGTGCAAATTCCGAAGAAATTGTCGTTTTCGCAGGCACAGTCGGGGTCAAAAAAATCGACGAATCCGTCCAGGTCGTCGTCTAGGCCATTGTTGCAGATTTCCTGGGCCTGCAAGGCCAATAAGGAGGAGGAACAAAAAATAAAAACAAGGCCAGCCAGGAAATCCGCCCCCCGGATTGCCCACAGAACAGATAAGAAGAATGGGTAAATGTCATCTTTGGTCAACTTGGTTTATCGGAGGTAAAACTAAAACTTTTTTTTGCAAGCAGATGAAAAAGTGTAATAAAATAGGCTAGATTGTAAGAAAACTAGGCAAAAAAAGAGAAGGCATTATTAACAAATTTTCAGAATAGTTACTCATTATCAATGCTTTACTTGTGAATTAAGCGAAAAAGGGGATTCAAGCCAGGGGTGCTTTTTTATTTTTTGCTTGTCTAGGGCCAAAAATCCCGGGCAAGTTTTGCTACATCCACGAAAAAAAAAGCCCGAAATTTCGTGAATTTCAGGCTTTTAAAAGGCTTATCATCCCATCTATTTATTCGGTTGCGGGGTCAGGCGCAGGTAAGGCTTGACCGGGGTATGGCCTTTGGGGAATTTTTCGGGAATTTGCGCATCCGAAATGGATGTAGAAATTACCACCTCTTCGCCATCTTTCCAGTTGGCTGGAGTGGCTACGCTATAGTTGGCTGTCAGTTGCAAAGAATCAATGACCCGAATGATTTCATCAAAGTTACGTCCGGTTGAGGCCGGATAGGTCAACATTAATTTGATTTTTTTATCTGGCCCAATGATAAAGACCGAACGCACGGTAAGGTTCTCGAGCGAATTAGGGTGTATCATATCGTACATTTCGGCAATCTTGCGGTCGGCATCGGCAATGATAGGATAATCTACGGTCGTACGCTGGGTTTCGTTAATGTCTTTAATCCACTCGTGGTGCGAGGCCAGGGGGTCCACGCTCAGGGCAATAGTTTTGACATTACGTTTTTCAAATTCTTCCCGGTATTTGGCCACCGTGCCCAGTTCGGTGGTGCAAACCGGAGTAAAATCAGCCGGATGCGAGAAAAACACGCCCCAGCCATCGCCCAGCCATTCGTGAAATTGAATAGTGCCTTGCGTGGTTTCGGCAGTAAAATCAGGGGCCAGGTCGCCTAGTCTAAGTGCCATACATTTTTGGGTTTAGTGAATGAAGTGTTTGAATTAATTCATACATATGAATATGAAATGAAGGCAAAAGGGTTCAAACAAAGGCCTATTTTTTGGCTTCGGGGCCAAAATAATAAAAAAAAATGCCCCTGATGCGCAATCAAAACCTGGTAAAGCCGAGCGGGAAACCGGGTGAGGGTTATCTGAATCGTATCGCTTGAATTTTGGGCGGTGATGACCTGCACCAAATGGCCCGCCTGTTTTTGGGCAAATTGCGTGTGTACATTCGGGAATACCCGCACCGGCTGCTTTGCTTCTGGTCGGAAGCGGACTTCTTTTTCGGAGAAATCCAAGCGCCACTTATCCGGCTTATTTTCAAAAAGAAGAGAAGCCTTCAGCTGCGGGTTCATGTTGGAAGCCTCCGCTCCTTTGACCGTGGTGATAAGGTATAACAAAGCCCAGGCAAATAAAATAAAAAAGATACTGGGAATGAGGGGGTGTTTTTTGAAAAAGCTTTGCTTTTTACTCATATAAAAAAATTTGTTGCCTTGCAAAATTAAGACGCTTTGCCTTAATTTTGCTTTTTTTCCTAAGATAAACGCAATTTTTGCCAAACCCTTTCCTGCATGCCTCCCCTTCCCACTGCCCATTCCACCGAAATTCACCATGCCGCCCACCTTTTAGAAGCCGGCAAACTGGTGGCCATTCCTACCGAAACGGTCTATGGGCTGGCGGCCAATGCTTTGTCCTCCTCGGCCGTGGCGGAGATTTTTCGGGTTAAAAACCGGCCGACTTTTGACCCACTCATTGTCCATCTGGCCGAGACCCAAGATTTGGAGAAATATGTGCAGCAAGTGCCCCCACTGGCCTATGTGCTGGCCCGGGCCTTTTGGCCGGGCCCTTTGACGCTGGTACTTCCGCGGCGCGCGCTGATTCCTGATTTGGTAACGGCGGGCCTGCCTACGGTGGGTATTCGGGTGCCCCGCCACCCCCTCACCCGGGCACTTTTGCAAAGGCTGGATTTTCCATTGGCGGCGCCCAGTGCCAATCCTTTTGGCTATGTGAGCCCTACAACCGCCGACCATGTTCGGCAGCAACTGGGCGATAAAATTGATTTTATCCTGGATGGGGGCCCTTGTGAAGTGGGGCTTGAATCCACTATTATCGCCTTTGAAAAGGAAAAGCCCCGGGTTTTAAGGCTGGGAGGCATTGCTTTGGAAGCCCTTCAGGAGGTAGTTGGGATGGTGGAGGTACAAAGCCATTCTTCTTCCCAACCCCAGGCCCCCGGGATGTTGAGCAGCCACTATGCCCCCGGGCCGCCCGTTGTTTTGATTGAAAGCCGGGACGAAATTGCGCTTTATCAGGAAAAAACACCGCCCTCTCAGATAGGTTTCATTGGCTTTCAGGCCTCCTCGCCCTTGCTTCCCGCCCTTCATCAGCACATTTTGTCTCCTTCGGGCCATCTTTCCGAAGCGGCCGCCCGTTTATTTGCCGCTTTGCGTGCCTTAGACCAGCCCGACATCCGGCTCATTCTGGCGGAAGTCTTTCCCGAAGTGGGGCTGGGCCGGGCCATTAATGACCGCCTCCGCCGGGCCGCCGCCAAAAGAACTTAGCCCGCCTCCCTATTTCTTGTCTGGTCATTTTTTTTACTGACATATATCATTGGATGAAGCCGCCCGGCTTCCTACTTTTGAAGAAAAGGAGGGAATATGCCTGGAATCTATCCATCTGTCGCCCGTCCGTACCTGCCTGATGCAGGTCGCTACCGTGATTTTTTTGACGAAATTGCTTTTCAGCGCGATGGGGTCTTCCCCGCCGGGCAAGAGCGCAAGATTGCGCTGGCCCCGGGAACCTTGCCGACGGAAATACCCTCCACTGATTTGAAAATTGGGATAGATGCGTATGGATTTGACCCGGAAGACATCCGAATCTTCCTGAGAGGTCGGATGCTTCGGGTACAGGCTTTTCAAACGGGCCACTACAAAGTGAATCATCCTGGCCTGGTGCAGGAAGAAATACATAAATGGGGACTCTTGCACGCTTTTAAAATTCAGCCTCCTTTTGAGATAAATGAAATAAAAGCATTTTGGCACAAAAACCAAATCTGGATTTGGGTGCCTTTGTGTCCGCCTCAGGTTTTGCCTGCTTAAAATTTAGTTGTAAAAGAGTAATCTACCTGAGTAGATTAGTGTAAATCCTGGTGTAAGTTGGTGCCTTTGGTGCCAATTTTACATTTTTTTTTTCATTCTTGCTAAATAATCATCCCG
>JAAUUB010000209.1 GCA_012031215.1 Microscillaceae bacterium
CCAGCGCCGTGAATAAGGAGTAAAAAACGCCATATACCCCCCCCTTGCCCGGCTGCGCACTTCGGCGTTTTCAAAGATGCACTGGTCTTTGAAATGGGCAAAGGGGATGCCTTTGCTACGCAAAAAATCGGTGATTTGCCCATCGCGGGCTTTGGCGTAGGGTTCATAATCGCGGTTGGTAAATACCGCCTGGATGGGGTATTGGTCGCATAATTGCCGAAAAACGGCCAGTGGAGTACCGTAATACACCCATAAGCCCGACCCTAGTGCCTGTAATTGCATTTTTAAAGCCTCAAGGCTTTGGTGCAAAAAATCCACCCGGGCATCGCAGGGCTTGGGCAGGGGCTCGAGAATATCGCGGTCAAAAATAAAAAGTGGCAGAACCGGATTCCCCGATTGGAGGGCCTGCCATAAGCCGGCATTATCGTCCAGGCGCAAATCGCGCCGAAACCAAAACACAGAAAGGGGTAAATGGGGCATCGTGTGGGGTATTTGACAAATTATGCATTTTGAACCGATAGACCAGGCACAAAGTTTTGTAGCTTTATCCAAAACCTTGACCCTGAATATGGCTTTATTTCAACCCGCTTTTTTGTAAGTTTGCTTCCGGCGCAGGAGGCCTTGAAACCCCTTGTTGAAGGCGGCATATCATCTGAAAAACAAGCTATCGTGGAAAACATTTGCGAATTTTTTATGGCCGAAGGAGAAAGGCAGAATATCACGGTCAACACTCCTTTTTTGCTCAATCAGCCAGAAAGGGTCTGGTGGCTTGAATCAGGCCAGTTGAACCTTTACACTGTCCACCTACACGAAGGAAAACCGGAGGGCAAGCGATATTTTTTTTAATGAAGTAGCCCCTCAGGAGATTTTGATGGGTTTTGAAGGCGTGCCTGCCCTCACCCTGTCCGGCGATGCCACCGAAGATTCGGTGCTTTATGCCTTACCCCTGGCCCGTTTTCAGACCCTTTTCAGTCTGGATGAATTACGCCCGGCTGTGGCCCAGCTTATCAACCAATGGCTGGACCGCCTTTTTTATGGACTTTCGGGCAATGACAGCTTTCCCAACCGCCAGGCGGAGGTCTTGGTGCAAGCGGGTGAGCGGCTGATTTTGCGAAAAGGCGAAGCCATTGCCTCACAACGGTATGTAGTTTGGGGAAAAATGAAAGCCGATAAGCTCAAAACGCTCAAAATCAATGGCCTGGGCAAAATCAATGCATCTAATGAAGAGGGCTGGATGCCTCTGGGCCGAAGAGCTTTTTGGGAATCGGACCGCAACCTGGGCTTGCGCTTTTATCCTACCGAAGAAGCCCTGCAACACCCCGCCGCCTGGCGAAGCCTGCGCTTGATAGAGCAGCTATTGCTAGATTTAGAACAGCAAGACATAGAAGAACGGCTGCACCGGGAAGAAGCACGGCTACGACAAAAATATACCCTCCAAAACCAGCAGGCGGCGCGAAGCCTGCACGAGGCCCAAAGCATCCTCAACCCTCAAAAAGCGGATAAATATGCGCAGTTCCTGGACCAGCACGCAGAAAACACCCTTTTTCAGGCCGCCCAGGTGGTAGCAAGGGCTAGCGGTATTCGCTTGCAAGACAATCTTCATCAGAACCCTACCGACCCTCTGGGCGATATCGCTCGCGCCTCACGCCTTCGTTTTCGGGAAGTGAAACTGGAAGGGAAATGGTGGAAACAAGAAATTGGCCCTTTGCTGGGTTTTGAGGAAGTTTCGGGGGCACCGGTGGCCTTCATTCCGGTCGGAAGGGCGGGGTATGAAGCATATAACCCCGCCAACAGGCAGACGATGCGTCTGGATGCAAAACAAGCCGCCCAATTCAGTCCTTTGGCCTATACTTTTTTTCGGCCCCTGCCGCCTGAACCGGTCCATCTTTGGGGGCTGTTGCGCTTTGGGCTTTTTCAGGGCCAGGCCGATTTTTGGAATTTGCTTCTAATGGGGCTTTCTGGAGCGGTTTTGGGGCTTGTAACCCCCGTCCTCACGGGAATTTTGTTTGACCAGGTCATCCCCAATGCCAGTCCGGGCCAGGTCGGTCAGTTGGGTCTGGCCCTGCTGGTGGCTACCCTGGCGAGTTTGTTGTTGAGGGTTAGTGAGCAATTCGCTTTGTTGCGCCTGGAAACCCGGCTCGATTTGCGTTTGCAAGCGGCCATCTGGGACCGGGTGTTGCAGTTGCCCACGCGTTTTTTCCGGCAATTTTCGGGGGGAGATTTAGCCAATCGCACTTTGGGCGTTCAAGAAATCAGGCGATTGCTTTCGGGGGTGGTGGTGGCTTCGGTATTAGGGGGCATTTTCTCTCTGGTTAATTTTGTGCTTTTATTCTATTACAGTGCGTCGCTGGCACTGGTCGCTTTGAGCCTGGTTTTGCTGGAGTGCCTGGCCTTTTATGTCTTAGGCCGACCACAGATAAAATATGAACAAGAGGCGCTCCATCATACTGGCCAGGCGCAGGGCCTGGTACTGCAATTGCTCACGGGTATCAGTAAGTTTAAAGTAACCGGCACAGAAATAAGGGCTTTTATTCGCTGGCTGGATGTGTTCAGACTGGCCCGGCAGGCTCAATACCGGGCGGCTACCTGGCAAAATCAACAAGCCTTGCTCAATGCCCTGGCCCCCGTCTTGTTCAATGCTTTCATATTTGCTTTTTTATTTCAAATCAATGGAGGCCCGCAACTCTCCACGGGTTCTTTTTTGGCTTTTCAGGCGGCCTTTGGCGCTTTAACGGCGGCCCTGCTCAGTCTGAGCGAAGCCTTGCTTACTGTGTTTCAGGTTATGCCTCTCTACAAGCGCACCCGCCCGATTCTGGAAGCCCGCCCAGAAACTGACGAAGGGAAAAAAGATCCTGGTTTATTGAGAGGCAAGGTAGAAATCAGTGATGTGCAGTTCCGGTATGAGGCGAATGGTCCCCTGATTTTTCAAGGCATTTCTTTTAGACTGGACCCGGGCGACTATGTGGCCCTTGTGGGGCCTTCGGGCTCGGGTAAATCTACACTGGTGCGGCTCTTGTTGGGTTTTGAAAGCCCGACGGCGGGCAGTATTTTTTATGATGACCAGGATTTGGGCCAGTTAGATTTGCGCCGGGTACGCCGACAAATCGGCACCGTTTTACAAAACGGGCAGCTAGTTCCCGGAGATATTTTCTCGAATATTGTAGGTACTTCACCCCACCTTCGCCTGGAAGATGCCTGGGAAGCGGCCCGGCTGGCCGCCCTCGATGAGGACATCAAAAAAATGCCTATGGGTATGCACACGGTCATTGGAGAGGGCAGCACCACCCTTTCGGGGGGGCAGAAGCAAAGGCTTTTGATAGCCCGTACCCTGGTGCATAAGCCTCGCCTACTGATTTTTGATGAGGCTACGAGTGCATTAGACAACCAGACCCAGGCCATCGTTACCCAGAGTTTAAGAAAACTACAGGCTACCCGAATTGTGATTGCCCACCGGCTGAGTACTATCCGTGAGGTGGATAAGATTTTGGTCATAGACCAGGGGCAAGTTGTCCAGCAAGGTACTTATGAAGCCTTAATGGCCGTGGAAGGCCCCTTTAAAGCACTGGCCCGAAGACAAATGGAATAAACACCAAGTGAAAGAGGCCAATTTGTATAATCCTATTTTTTGCTAGAATTAAGCCTTTCCGTTAAAGGCAAATAAGCAAGCAGTGAAAAAATAAGCACAAACATACGCGCTCTTGCCTTATACGCTTAGAGACTTGAGGCTTTCTTTGGTGAGGGGTTTGTTGATATACTCCTTTACATTGGCATAGCGCTTCGAGCGACGCACATCTTTGGAGTTGATGGAAGAAGTAAGCATCACTATCTTGCAATACTCGCGGATATTTTGGGATAGATTTTCAAACTCATCCAAAAATTGGAAACCGTCCATCAATGGCATATCAATGTCGAGGAAAATAATCTCGGGCAAGACCTCTTTATTGCCCGCTGCTTCCGCAATTTTTTCGGCGTTTTTCAAAAACTCAATGGCTCCCCGCCCACCAGTATGTGTAAATATGTGATTACAAATGCCAGACGATTCAATAATCTTTTGGTTTATGAGATTATCAATCTCATTGTCATCAATCAGCATGACTGCATTGTACTTTGCCATAGTAAATCGGTAAACGTTTATAGCAAGGCTTTACCCCTGCAAATTTCTGAAAAAACTCATTTATTTCCCTGGTAATTACGGAATTTAAAGTTTATGTGTAAGAAATTTTGCGAATTTATCCAAAAAAGGAACTATAGTAAAAAAAAATAATGGAAAATCGCCATTTCTTACATTTCTACTTCAAAGCGAATGCCTTGCGCCAGGGGCAAAGCCTGGCCATAGTTGACCGTGTTGGTCTGGCGGCGCATATAGGCCTTCCAGGCATCCGAGCCAGATTCTCGCCCGCCGCCGGTTTCCTTTTCGCCGCCAAAAGCACCGCCAATTTCCGCGCCAGAAGTGCCAATATTGACATTGGCAATGCCACAATCTGAGCCTTGCTCATTCAGAAAGGCTTCTGCTTCCTGCAAATCGCGGGTAAAGACGGCTGATGAGAGGCCCTGGCGCACGCCATTTTGCAGCGCGATGGCCTCTTCAATGCCTCCTTCGTATCGGATAAGGTATAAAATGGGCGCAAAGGTCTCTTCCTGCACCGTTACAAAATCGTTTTGCGCTTCTACCAGGGCAGGTTGCACATAGCGCCCGGTATCATAAAGCGGATTACCGTGCAATATTTTACCCCCGGTAAGGATTTTGCCCCCTTCCTGCTGGACATCTTCCAAGGCTTTTTGAAAATTGGCTACGGCTTGCTGGTCAATCATTGGCCCAATCAATACTTCTTCGGAAAGCGGATTCCGATGCTTAATTGTGGGTAAATATTACATAGCTTATTTTTTACCAAATCATAAACCTGACTATGCACAATTAAGCGCCGGGTAGTGGTACAACGCTGGCCACAAGTGCCCACTGCCCCAAATACTGTGGCACGAAGGGCCATCTCGAGGTAGGCGTTCTCGGTGATTATCAGGGCATTATTGCCCCCAAGCTCGAGCAAAGCCCGGCCCAGGCGTGCGGCTACGTTTTGGGCAACGGCCCGCCCCATTCGAGTAGAACCAGTGGCAGAGATAAGTGGAAGCTGGGGGTCCTGCGACATTTTCTCGCCAATTCGGGCATCGCCAATCACAAGGTTGAAGATTCCTTCGGGGAGCTGGTGCTCAGCCAATACCTGGGCTACTATCTTCTGGCAAGCAATGGCCGTGAGGGGCGTTTTTTCCGAAGGCTTCCACACACAGACATTTCCGCAAACGGCAGCAATCATAGCGTTCCAAGACCAAACCGCCACCGGAAAATTGAAAGCTGAAATGATTCCAATTGTTCCCAGGGGATGATATTGCTCAAACATGCGATGGTCGGGACGCTCTGACTTCATCGTGAGGCCATACAATTGGCGCGAAAGGCCAACTGCAAAATCGCAAATATCAATCATTTCCTGTACCTCGCCCAAGCCTTCCTGATAGATTTTGCCCATTTCCAGGCTCACCAGCCGGCCCAGTTCAGTTTTATAAAGCCGAAGTTTTTGCCCGATCTGGCGCACAATTTCGCCTCTTTGGGGGGCAGGTACTTTTTTCCAATATAAAAAAGCGGCTTCGGCCTGTTTTATTACTTGTTCGTAAGCCTTTTCGTCGGCCATTTGCACGTGGGCTAATAACTGTCCGTCAATCGGGGAATACACGGCTTGCAAAGCCTCTACGGCTTGCAGTGCCTGCGACTGTGTGCCTGAATAAGCCCCGGGATTTACTGCGGCAATTCCGAGCGATGCCAGTGTGCTTTGCAAAAGCGCGGGGTCGGTAAAATGTAGTTTCATATTTTTAGGCATTGCGTCAACTTTCCATTAAGCCCCTTTTTTGGGCAATAGGCCCCTAGAAAACAAGCCTTTAGCGCAAATCTAATGTGCAATTCTTACTATTATAAAAAAATTAATGGCTCAGCGCATAATATTCGCGCCGTCCATTCGGATAGATACCATCCAGGGCAATGCTTTTTGAAGTTGCTTGCAGAAAAGGCCGAAGGTCTTCTACCCGATAGATGGCCTTTCCATTGGCCTCTTGGATGATAAAGCCCGCCCGCAAGCCCGCCAGTTGCCAGGGGCCGGCAGGTATTTTTTGAATTTGCACCCCGTGGCGAATGCCCAGTTTTGCCTTTTCCTGGGCACTCAAATTGCTAAACTGCGCCCCTAGCATTAGAGAAGGCGCGGATAGTTTTTGGCTAATGCGCTTGGTTTTGTTGTATTTGCTTTGCAACACCGCCCGACATTCCTTTTGCTGTGATTGGCGCAAGTAACGCACCCGCACGGTATCCCCAGGGCGGTGTGTGGCAATAACAGTTTGCAACTCGCCCGAGGAATTGACGGCTTGTTGGTCAATGGACAAAATAATGTCGCCCGTTTTGAGGCCCGCTTTTTGGGCCGCTCCGTCCTGGGCCACTACCAAGATATATACCCCCGCAATTTCCTGAATATCATTTTCGGAGGCCAACTTTGCATCTACTTCTTTGATGGTAACCCCCAGAAAAGCCCTTTGAATCTCACCGTGATTTCTGAGGTCATCCATCACCTTTTTGGCAATATTAATAGGAATGGCAAAAGAATAGCCTGCATAATAGCCCGTTTGAGTAGCGATGGCCGTATTGACTCCTATCAACTCTCCTCTTAAATTGACCAAGGCTCCCCCGCTGTTGCCTGGGTTTACAGCCGCATCTGTTTGTATAAATGACTCAATGGCATATTGGTCCTTAAGCAAATTGATGCTACGCCCTTTGGCACTCACAATGCCCGCCGTGACGGTTGAAGTTAAATCAAAAGGATTGCCGATAGCAAGCACCCACTCGCCCACCTGCACCGACTCCGAATCGCCGTAGCGTACAAAGGGAAGGTTTTGCGCCGAAATTTTGAGCAATGCCAAATCTGTGGAAGGGTCAGAACCTACCAGCCGGGCCTTAAAACTCCGCTTGTCATTGAGAATGACCTCAATTGTTCCGGCCTGGTCTATGACGTGATGATTGGTTACGATATAGCCGTCTGTGGTGATAATCACCCCCGAACCCGAAGACTGACGCGGACTACCCCGAAAATACCCTTCTTCTTCGTGAAAGCGGCGCAGCATGTCTTCCATCTCGGGATGGTTATTGTAATGGGTGCGGCTGTGGGTATAGACCGTTTTGATATGCACCACGGCCGGGCGCACCAGTTGTGCCGCATACAGAAAATTAAGACCATCCGGCACCACCACGTTGCTATCGGCCAGGAGGGGCCATTGGTTTTTTTGGTGTTGGGCAATGGAACGATACCCACCCGGGTTCATAAAAAAATAATTGCCAGCAAGGGCAATCAATCCGCCAAGGAGGCCCGCAAAAAGCATGGCCAGCAGGGTAAAAACTTGGTATTTGCGCATAAAACTTAATAGGGGCTTCTTCGGATGCGAAATATAACAAAAATAAATGAGGCGGACAATGGCTTTCCCCAAAAAACCTTTTCAATGCTTTAATTGGTAAGTCTGTTGGTTTCCTTTTGGACAGCCCTTTTTTTAACAAAAAATTGAAATACGCTTGTAAATTTAAAAATTATGAATTTACTTTGCCCTCCGATTCAACACTCCTCAGTAGCTCAGTTGGTCAGAGCGGCGGACTGTTAATCCGTAGGTCGTAGGTTCAAGCCCTACCTGAGGAGCCTTTAAAACCACTAAGTTGGCTTAGTGGTTTTTTTATGGGCATTTTTTCTTATTTCTTTTCTCAACCCTGTCAAAAAGCTAAATCCAGCATTTCCTTGAACTACATTGGCTCTAAACATTCGCTGGCCGATTTTATTCAGGCGGCCATCCTGAGCGTAACCGGACCGACCGAAGAACTGGTGCTGGCCGAGCTTTTCGGAGGCACCGGCATTGTGGCCCGCCAGTTTAAAACCCGGGTACGGCAAGTCATTGTCAATGATACGGAGCCTTACAGCTTTGCCCTGCTCAAAAACTATATTGGCAATGGCCAAAGCCTGGACTATGCCCCCTGGATGGCTCAGCTAAACGAACTGCCGGGCCAAGCCGGATTTGTGTTTACCCAGTATTGCGCCGGAGGCGGACAGGGGCGGCAATATTTTAGCGATGAAAATGGGCTAAGGATTGATGCCATCCGTAAGCAAATAGGCCAGTGGCAAGCCCAAGGCCTGATGCAAGAAGGCTTATTTTACTTTTTGCTGGCCAGTCTTCTCGAGAGTGCTGACCGAGTGGCCAACACGGCCTCGGTGTATGGTGCTTTTCTCAAACAACTCAAAAAATCCGCCCAAAAACCCCTGATGCTCGCCCCTGCGCTTTTTGAAACCCATCCCGGCCCCAACTTGGTCTTTCAACAAGAAGCAAATGCCCTCATTGAACACATTGAGGGGGATATATTGTACCTTGACCCACCCTACAATGCCCGCCAGTATGGGGCCAACTATCACTTGCTCAATACCATCGCGCTCTACGAACCTTTTCTGCCACAAGGAAAACCGGACTACGACCCTACTACCGCTCGCCTTATTGCCAAAAAACAAGGCCCTCGCTGCC
>JAAUUB010000018.1 GCA_012031215.1 Microscillaceae bacterium
AGAACAGATTGTTAATATTGAGACGATTCGGGCGCTGACTCCTACCAATACCCCGACACCAGAACCAACAGCAACCGCCACCCCGACCCCGACAGAAACTGCACCGCCGACGCCAACTCTGCCGCCCATCCGGCCACCCGCCCGCCGACCAAAAATGCCAGCCCTGAGCCTATATAAATGCCCATAGAATACACGCTCAGGGCCGTAGCCAGGCGCTGAGGGGGAAAATAATCGGCAATCAATGGATAAGCCGCCGGCGAAAGCGCCGCCTCCCCTACACCTACCCCCACCCGGGCCAGAAAAAATTGAAAATACGTTCGCACTAACCCACAGGCCGCCGTCATCAGGCTCCAGACAAAAACCCCGGCCATAATGATATTACGACGGCTGTAGCGGTCGGCCAGGCGGCCAATGGGTAGGCCCAGGAGCGTATAAAAAAGGGCAAAGCTGATGCCCATCAGCAAACTGATTTGAAAATCATTGATTTTCATGTCGCGCTGAATATCCTCTACGAGCAAGCTCAGTATCTGGCGGTCAATAAAGGAAGAGATGTAAGCAATCATCAATACCACGACCACATACCAGGCATACCACGTCTGGATTCGGGAAGGAGAGGCCAGTTTTTTTTCCATTGTAAAAGATAATCATCGCAAGGCCGGGGCCTTTTTCCAGTGTAAATACAATTTGGCCTTTAAATTAGTCAAAGTAAAGGAGCATGCAAGCTTTGCGGCGGGGGTCTTTCCTAAAAGGCTTTGGGGCTACTCATTTCGCCGGGGCCGCTGGCTGATTTTGTAAAGCAAAAAAGCGATGCCAATGATAAAATGCAAGCCCACAATGCCTCCAATCAGGATTACAAAATAATTTGTTTGCATAAAGTCGGATATGTAAATAAAGCATTTTGAAGCAATATCATTTATTTTCGATGAATTTCAAATTTTTTTAACCGCAATGGCTAAATGCGAAGCTTCAGGTTTTGGCGCGCAAGTTTTTTTCCCTTTGCCGATACCAGTGCAAGAGGTCAATGGGGCCGGGCATCTCGTTCAGACCGCCGAGTTGCCGGGCCAGTGCGCCCGCTGCTTCCACAAGAGGGGCCTCTCCATAGACCGAATCCCGTAAAAAATGCACCAGTTTCAAGACTTGCAGGCCATCTAATCGGGCAAAAAGATGCTTAAAATAAATGGCTTCGGTGCTTGATTTTTGGCGAACTTCGTAGTGAATGCCCCAAAACTTATCCATCGGAAAAAAATGGCGGATGCCTTCGGGCCAATGCTCGTATTGGGCTTCAAACTGGGTCTCATTGGCCGGATAGAGTTTTTTGATTTGAGAAAGCCACACGCTGAGGTCTTCAAAAATAGCCAATGGATAGGTGAGTAAATGTGAATCGTTTTGCCTGAGCCATTTTTCCTGGGCTTTGCCTGTGCCAAAGGGAACCCGGTGTGAAACCCGGGGCGAAGGATAGACGGTCGTGTGGCAAAGTGCATAATGTGCGCCTAATGAGGCTATTTTGTGTAAAAAATAAAAATCCTCACCCGCCTTGCGCCGGTTCATACCACCCGAGCGGGCATAGACATCGGCCCGCACCGCCATACTTGAACCCACCGTATGAAAGGCATAGGGATAGCCCGCCCAGCACAATGCCGCTACATAATACCGAAGAAAAAGCTCATACTGCACGATGCCTTCTCTTAAAATCGGGTCGGACGGGAAGGGATGTTCAAAATAAATAGAAACCGAAGCGGGGGGAAGATTTTGGACAAAAATTGCTTCCAGGGCAGATAAATAATTGGGCGCAACTGCACAATCTGCATCCAGGCAAACTATGCCCCCGTTTTGGTTTTGCGAAGCCAGGCGCATCAGGGCCTCATCCATGCCTATTTTCCGGGCCAGCCCTACCCCGGCATCTTTGGGAGGCAAATCGGGGCATAGATAAAATGATAGCGGCGATTGGGTTGGGCATGGGTGGTCTGCCACTGCCGGGCGGCTTCCAGGGTGGCCAGATTGGCTTGCTTGACGGCTTCGGGGGCTTGACCGGAATGGTTGATAACCGTAATCACCTCTACCGGATAAAGAGTGGGCTCTGCCTTAGAAAGAGAAGTCAGGGTGCTGAGCAAATCTGGCTCATCGTGGCAGGGAATGACCACCACCAGGCGGGTATCCGGCAGGCAGGCTTCGGTCAATGCCGGGCCTTGAAAAGCAAAGCGTTTGGCATAAAACAGCGCCCGGCTCTCCAAGTTTCTCGAAATAATAGTCATTTTTTTATGTGAATATATGGTTAATTTAGCTTCAATAGGCAACCCTTTGCCAGATTTTCTGGTCTAAGTCAAGAAACAGGTTTTTGAAAAAATATCGTCTTCCATGAACACAAAAAAGCTTTTCATCACCTTATTTTCTACCCTTTGCTGGCCAGTTTTACGGCCACCCAGCAGTACCGCCAGATTAAAAATGAATCTTTAAAAAAGGGGAACACATAGAATATCTCGTACACTATGGCCTCATCCATGCTGGCGTTGCCTCCGTAGATGTAAGCCCTAAAAATTACATCCTCAACAACCGGATTTGCTATCGAGTAGATGTGAAAGGCAATACTACCGGAGCTACTGGGGTATTGGTGCGTGTCAATGACGAATGGCGCACCTATATTGATACCGCCGCCTTTTATCCCACATCGTTTTTACCGGGCCCTCGAAGAAGGCAATTACCGACGGAAAGAACTGACCGATTTCAACCCTCTGACCAAAACGGCCGTGATGAACTATGAGGAGTATAATGTGAAAGAAAATGCGGCGGATGAGAAACGTAAGCGCGAAAGTAAAACTGTGAAAATTCCACAGTATGTGCAAGACCTCGTGAGTGGTTATTATTACCTGCGTACTTTGGATTTTAATAAGCTCACGCCGGGGCAGGTTATCACCATTCCGGGCATTCTGGAAGAAAAACTTTATGAACTCAAGATTCGCTACCTGGGCAAGGACGTGGCCAAAACTAAATTTGGCAAGATGAATGCTCATCGCCTGGTGCCGATTATGCCCGAAAATTCCCTATTTGCGGGTGAAAGCTCCGTTCGCTTTTGGGTATCGGATGATAAAAATAGGGTTCCCATACGGGTAGAGGCCGATATGTTTATTGGCAAAGTAGTAGTAGAAATCAAGGATTATAAAAACATTCGCCACAACTTCAATTTTCAGTAAAAACTTACTGAAGATAATTTTTTTGCGGGCTTGGGGTTTTTCATAAGACCCCGGCCCTTTTTTATTGAATTTTAGAAAGGATTTTGGGCATTTTCTGATTTTTTAGACCTACAGGCATTTGCTTTTGCCGACTTTGGTTTATTTTGAGGCAATAAATATTGCGCAAATGCCTGCGTTGTCCAAGCTGAAAAATTCGTTCATTTTTAAAACTATGGATGTACAAAAATTATGAAACCAATGGAACTAAGCCAATTTCTCTTTTACCTCCTGTTGAGCCTTGCCCCCGGAATGCTGGCGGCCCAAAACAAGGCCGAAGCCCTGCGCCAAGACAGCACTCTTAAATTTCCACAGTTGACTTTTGTGGCCCAACAGTACGATTTTGGGGAAATCAGAAAAGGCGAAAAAATCACCACTTCCTTTTATTTTAAGAATACTGGCACAAAACCTCTTTATTTGCTTCAAGTGCAGACCAGTTGCGGCTGCACCGCGACCAACTGGAGCCGCGAGGCAGTGGCCCCCAATGCGGTGGGCGAAATCACTGTAATTTACGACAGCGCTGCCCAAGAAAATCAGGAAGGCCCACAGGAAAAAGCCCTACTAGTCATCTCTAATGCCTTGAACAAAGAAGTAATTTTATTGCTCAAAGGCAAAATACTCAAACCAGACTGAAAAACTGGCCCAATGGCCATTCCAGTTGCACACAATTGCTTTTTTTATTTTCACTTAATCCACTACAAAAACTCAAACAACAAATGGAAACTCCCAAAACTGCCCTCATCACGGGTAGCACCAGTGGCATTGGGCTGGGCATTGCCGAAGTCTTTGCCCAAGCGGGCTACCAGATTTGTTTTAATGGCCTGGAAAAAAACGGAGCTGAGATAGCCGAAAGTATTGGCCAGCAATTCGGGGTCAAAACGATGTTTTCGCCGGCCAATTTGCTACAGCCCGAATCTATCCAGGAAATGGTGCAAAAGGCCACCGAAACCCTTGGGCCGATTGATGTGCTGGTCAACAATGCCGGCGTGCAATATGTGGCTCCGGTTGATGAATTTCCGGTTGAGAAATGGAACCTGATTATCGGGGTCAATATGTCGGCGGTGTTTCTTTGTGCCAAAGCGGTTTGGCCTGGCATGAAAGCCCAAAACTTTGGCCGGATTATCAACATTACCTCGGCTCATGGCTTGCGGGCTTCCGAGTTCAAAAGCGCCTATGTAACCTCTAAGCACGGCGTTACGGGCCTGACCAAAGTACTCGCTCTCGAAGGGGCTCCTTTCAACATCACCTGCAATGCCATTTGCCCGGGTTATGTACGCACCCCCCTGGTAGAAGGGCAAATCGCCGACCAGGCCAAAGCCCACAATATGACCGAAGAAGAAGTGGTAGAAAAAGTCATGTTGAAAAAACAGGCCATCAAAAATTTCGTCAAAGTGGAAACCATTGGCAAACTGGCGCTCTTCCTGGCTTCCGAAGATGCCGGTACCATCACGGGTGATTCTATTCCGGTAGATGGCGGCTGGACCTCTCAATAATCCGGCTTATTTGGCAATTTTTGTGAGAACTTAAGTCTTCTGGCTTCAAGCTGCCTCCTTTTTATGCCAAACCTGCCCGGAGTAATTTTAAGATTTGCTTCACAATCATTATCCTTGAATCATAATTTTTTCACTCTCCTCTTCGGCCTTTGAAGGCCGAAGAGTTTTGGCTTGTTCAAAATATGGCAAATCTTTCCGAAAACTCGCCCCTATCTGTATTGATGCAAAACCTGCCTCAAGTGGGCCGGGTAGAATGGATTGGGCTGCGCCCCGCCCGCGAGGCCGAATTGGTGGAGGTAGCCCAGGTAGCGGTTACGGTGGAAGAAGGGCTGGTAGGCGACCATTTTGCCAGCCGCTACGATACCAAAAGGCAGGTAACGCTCATCCAGGCCGAACACCTCGAGGCCGTGGCCTCTATGTTGCACCGCCCTGGGGTTTCGCCACAACTCACCCGGCGCAATATTGTGGTACGGGGCATCAACCTATTGGCCCTCAAAGACAAAGCTTTTTGGATTGGGGATGTAAAACTCGAGATGACGGGCCTTTGCCACCCTTGTTCCCGGATGGAAAGCAACCTGGGGCCGGGCGGCTACAATGCTATGCGGGGGCACGGCGGCATCACCGCCCGGGTATTGCAAGGCGGACTGCTACAGCTTGGCGATGCGGTTCAGATGGATATGGCCACCCTTTGAGTCAAAAGCATCCAGCTCTTGTTTTTGCCCCCGATTTCTCCAGCCCCTTGCCCAAAATTGGTAATAGATATTTAGGTGTTTTGAATATTTATTTCCTTTTCTCATCTTTCTCTTGTCTGCGATGCGCTATAATCCTTTCATTTTACTGCAACTTTTTTGTTGGGGCGGGCTAATGATGGCCTGCCAGCCCACACCCGTGATTGAAAAATTTTCGGGAAAAAATATTCCCCGGGGCAATAAAGGAAAGCTAACCTGGGTGGTGGGCAAGGTGGACAAACTCTATCTCATTGACCATCAGCAAAACGACCAAACCATTCCGCTGGAACCCGGACAAAGCAGCTACGAAATCAAACCCGAGCAAGACTACCGCTATACGCTGGTAGCCGAAAAAAAGGGGAAACAATACGAAAAAACGGTTTCGGGCAAGGTGCTCAAAAATCCGCCTTACATTGTCTTTTTTAGAGGTGCGACCCAATACACCGTTGGCCAGGCCACGCCCGCCTACCTGGAATGGAAAATAAACAATGCCGAAATGGTTTATTTGCATAAAGTAGCTGAAAATCTACCCCACGAAACCCGGGTAGAAGTGGCCCCGGACACAAGCCAATATTATGAGCTGGTGGCCATTGGCAAATATGGCGATACCGTGCGGGCATCGCACAAAATGGAGGTAACACGTTATAAATCAAAAATATCTTTTCGCAATTTTCGCAAGGAATCTCTTCTGGTTGCCGGGATTGACAATGTGCTGGAATGGGATTTTCCGGGTGCTTCCTGGGTGATGGTAAAGGGGAAAAGGGATACCCTGGCGGCTCAAGACCAACTTCTTATCAAACCCGAACGAGGCGAAACCCAGGGGCTGCTGAAGCTTCTGGTAAAATATCCCAATGAGAAATATCCCCTGGAAGAAATCATCCGGGTAGGAATCATCCCCATCCGTATGGAATTTCGACCTTCTAAGCTTCGGGCAGGCCTGGAAGAACCCATCACCCTTTCCTGGCAGGTAGAAGGCGGAAAAGACATCCAGCTTCGGGTGGGCAATCAGGTCCTGCCCCAGCAAGCCGCCGTGGGAAAATATATCTTTACCCCCAATACCGATACGGAAGTAGTGCTGGAAGCCAAAGATGTCTTCGGAGAAGAACATCAGATAAATTGGACCATCAAATGCGCCGCCCGCCGCCCTTTTATCAAAAATGCCATTGATTACCAACAATTTAAAGATTTCCAGCGTCAGCACGCCGTACGCCGTCCGCGCCTCCTTACCGAGATTTTTGAGGTCAACCGCGATAACTACCCCAAACAGGTGCAGCTCAAGGTCCTGGTTACCGACACCCTGGGCAATTTTATCCGGGGCTTGGCCCCGCCTACGCTTGCGGAGGCCGAATCAAAAAAGTTCTTTCTCAACATCATTGAGACCATCCAGGGGCAGGCCTTTGCCATACAAAACTTCCGGGTGCGCGAAATCAATCAAATCACTTCCAAGCCTTACGACATTGCCCTTTGCCTGGACTACAGCGGCTCTATGACGGGGGCCATTCTGCAACTGGAAAAGAATATCCGCCGCTTTATCAACCAAAAAGATGCCCTGGACCGGTATTCCATCATCAAGTTTGATGACGAGCTCAAAACGGTGAGCCGGATGGAAATCTCGGAAAATAAACTTTTAGACCTTCCCTGGAACGGACTGAAGGGCTTTGGCGGGGCAACTGCCCTCTATGCGGGCATAGATGAAGCCCTGGAAAGCTTTGTGCAGGATTCTACTGAGCGGCAGAAAATCATGTTTGTCTTTACCGACGGAGCCGAAAACTCCTCTTTTCAGCATTTCGAGACCCGGCTCTACACCCCCCTGGATGTGGTGCGCAAAGCCCGCAAACTGGGCATCAAGGTTTTTCCGATTTCCTTTGGCGAAGGGACCAATCAGGCGGTGCTTGAGGCGGTGGGCCGGCTGACGGATGGTCGTTCCTTCAATATCTATGACAATTCTGAAATTGACTCGGTCTATACGGAACTGCCCCGTATTTTCCGCAACTATTACGAAATCACTTATACCCCGCCGCGCGATGCTTCTCTTACCAAAGAGGGCAAAACCATCATCACGCTGCAATACAATGACCAAACCAAAACCGCCCGCAGCACGACCTATTACCAAACCCACGAAAATTTTGACTTGGACGAAGTGGCTGGCTATGTGCCAGGGACAGTACCGACCGGACGACGCAACCTGACTCCCCCGCAAGCGGTGGCATTTTTTGATTTTGACCGCTTTCAGCTGAAGCCCCGCTACACGCCCAGCATAGAAGCCATTGCCAAGTTTTTGCTGAACCGCCCCCAAGCCCAGATAGACATCCTCGGGCATACCGACCTAGTGGGCACTCCGGAAGACAATCTTTTGCTTTCGCGCCAAAGAGCCGAAGAGATTCGCCGCTTTCTTCAGGCGAAAGGCATTGCTGCCCAGCGCCTGCACATTGTGCCCATGGGCGAGCAAAAACCCGTATGGCCGATTGAAAGCCAGGAATGGCAGGCCCAGGAAAACCGCCGGATAGAAATTGTGATTTGGGAATAAAACCCTAGCGGGGAAGGTGAATGCCATTATCAAAGGCTGAAAGGGCATAGGAAAGATTTTTATAAATAAAGGCTTGCTAATTTTGCTTAAAAATCCTGCTGATATGAAAAAACACCTTACCCTGTTCCTGCTTTTTCTCTTTTTTTGGTTTTTTTACTTTTGCACAGGCCGATACAAAGAAGGATATCAAAATAGCGGAAGAAGATATGCTAAATGATTTTCGGTTAAGCCCAGACGGAAGGTATCTGGTGCTTGTTTCCCGCGACCTGGTGGCGTGCTATGATTTGCAAAATAACACCCGCCAGACCCTCCCCAACCCAACGGTGATGCATCAGGCAATGATTTCTCCCAGTGGCAAGTTTGTCTTGTTTGCCAGTTGGAGTGGTCGGCTCTTCAAGATGATGCGCCTTGACTGATAAGCAGGCAAGAATAGCCGATGATTAAACTTGCCGAAGGAGGAGAAAGAGCCGATAGGGGCAGGCTCCTCCGGGCAGTTAAATGGCAGGCCCTCCCCTTTTTATTCCCCTTTAAAATTCGGGTTTCGCTTTTCCAAAAAGGCCCGCATGCCTTCGTGGAAATCCTCGGTTCCGGCTGATTGCCCAAAATAAGAAGCCTCTTTGAGATAGCCGGCCTCATAGCTGCTATACACCGAATTGACCGACTTGATGACCATGGCAATGGCCAGGGGGCCAGAACTGGCAATTTTTTTGAGAATTTCGCGGGTTTTGTTAAACATTTCTTCGTGGGTGGGCACTAAGTGATTGACCAGGCCCAGCTCAAGCGCTTCACGGGCCGAGAGCATGTCGCCGGTCATAATGAGTTCCAGGGTTTTGGCCTTGCCTATGCTTTGGGTGAGGCGTTGGGTGCCGCCAAAGCCAGGCAGTGTGCCAAGTTTTACTTCGGGAAGCCCAAATTTGGCCGATTCAACCGCCACGCGCATGTGGCAGGCAAGGGCCAGTTCGCATCCTCCGCCAAGGGCATAGCCATTCACGGCCGCAATCACAGGCTTGGGGCAGTTCTCAAGCATGGCATAGACATCCTGTCCGTTCTGGGAATAGCGTTTGGCTTCAACCTCATCCAGTTGGGCCAGCTCGGCAATATCGGCTCCGGCCACAAAGGCTTTAGTACCTTCACCCGTAACGATGGCTCCTTTTATTTCAGACGTGTAATACACCTTTTGAAAAGCCTTGCGCAGGTCTTCAACGGTGTCGCGGTTTAGGGCATTGAGCTTGGAAGCACGGCGAATGGTAACGGTTGCAATGCCTTCGTCTATTTCCAGGCTGAGGTTATTAAAATTGATTTTCTCTCTTGCCATGATGGGTTTTGGATTAGGTGTTTTTCAAAAATAAAGCCCAATCCTAAGAAATCAAACGATTGCAGGACGGTATTTTTTTGGAAAATCTGGCCCTTGCTCCGTAATTAGCATTTATTTTGGGCCAATTGACAATTATTTAGGAGGCTTGTCCACCTTTGTTGCAAAGCAGCCAATGCCACAGGTGAAGGCGGTGCCCTTTATACTAAGATGTTTTTTTTGCATAAAAAGAAGTATGAGTTCCGAGTTATTTTTGCTGAGTTTTTTGCTCTTCATGGCCATTGCCGGGCTTTACTCCACTGTGGGACACGCCGGAGCCTCGGGTTACCTGGCCCTGATGGGTTTATTATCTTTTGCCCCAGCTACTATCAAACCCACATCTCTTAGCCTAAATATTGCCGTGGCATTGCTGGCGTCGGTACGATTCATCCGGGCAGGTTATTTTGACAAAGGTTTATTTTTCACTTTTATCAGCACGGCCCTGCCGATGGCTTTTTTGGGGGGCTATTTATCAATCCATCCTTGGTCTTTAAATATTTGGCGGGGGTATTTTTGCTGGCTTCATCCATTTTGCTGCTGGCCCGGCCTGCTTTTGCCAAGATGGCTTCCGGGGGCAAGAAAAAGGGGCATCCTATTTTGAAGATGAGCCTGGGGGCCGTTATAGGCTTTGTGTCTGGACTTATCGGGGTGGGGGGCGGAATTTTTCTTTCACCCGTGATGATAATGGCGGGCTGGACAAGCGTCAAAAATGCCTCGGGGGTTTCGGCTTTGTTCATTTTGTGCAATTCGGTGGCGGGCCTGGGCGGGCACGGGGCGGGCTTGCATAGCCTTGACCCCTACACTGGCTATTGGCTGCTGGCCGTGGGGCTGGGCGGAAGCCTGGGCACTTATCTGGGCACTTTGGGACTCGGCAATCGGGCTATTTTGCGGTTTTTGGCCACAGTATTGCTGCTGGCAGGCCTCAAGTTTATTTTCATTTAGCCAGTGGGCTGGGCAAATCGCCTTTGATACCCATAAATTCACCTAAGTTTGCACTCTATAAAATTAATACACTTTATGGCCATCATTCGGGCAAAGTCATTGCATAAATCTTATGGCGATTTAGCAGTGCTGAAAGGCATCAACCTGGAAATTGAAAAAGGAGAGATTGTGGCCATTGTGGGCGCTTCGGGAGCAGGCAAAAGCACTTTATTGCATCTCTTAGGCACGCTCGACCGCCCCGACCAGGGCCAGGTATGGATAGACGAGGAAGATGTCTTTAGCCTCAAAGGGGCCAAACTGGCTCAGTTTCGCAATCGCCACATCGGGTTTGTGTTTCAGTTTCATAATCTACTGCCCGAGTTCAACGCCCTGGAAAATGTATGTATGCCTGCATTTCTGGCGGGTGTACCGGCCCAAAAAGCCCAGGCCCACGGCCAGGTACTGCTGGAAAAACTGGGCATAGGCGAAAGAGCCACACACTTACCCGCCCAGATGTCGGGGGGTGAACAACAACGCACCGCCATTGCCCGGGCATTGATGAACTCGCCCAAAGTAGTATTGGCAGAT
Source organism: Microscillaceae bacterium (assembly GCA_012031215.1). GTDB lineage: Bacteria > Bacteroidota > Bacteroidia > Cytophagales > Microscillaceae > JAAUUB01. The sequence goes on from JAAUUB010000018.1 coordinate 10,833, forward strand.
GAACCCAGTGGCAACCTCGACTCGCTCAATTCGCAGGCTTTGCATCGTTTGTTTTTCGACTTGCGCCAAGAGTTAGAGCAAACCTTTGTGATTGTAACCCATAACCAGGAACTGGCCGATATGAGCGACCGCAAGATACTGATGCAAGATGGCCGCCTTTCGGTTTGAGGAATAATATGCAATCTTAATTGCAATTTCTACTTGGTTTTGTGCTATCTTGCGGGCAATCCCAGAAAGCCTTTTGTCTGGCGCAAAGGCAATTTTTCCTGCAAGTAGTATGTCGCAATGGTTTGTTATCAGTATTTCGGGGGGCTATTTGCTGATTTTGTTTCTCATTGCCTATTGGGGCGAACGCCGTGCCCGGGCCAATCAGAGCCTTATCAATAATCCCTGGGTATATACCTTGTCGCTCACGGTTTATTGCACGGCCTGGACCTATTATGGCAGTGTGGGGCGGGCGGCAACCTCGGGGCTGGATTTTTTGACTACCTATTTGGGGCCTACCTTACTGATGCCCTTTTGGTGGCTGGCGATGCGCAAAATCATTCGGATTTGCCGGGCCAAACACCTCACAACCATTGCCGATTTTATCTCATCGCGTTATGGCAAGAGCAGCGCCCTGGCGGTGGTGGTATCTTTGGTCAGTATTTTGGCCGCTACCCCTTATATTGCCTTGCAGCTAAAAGCCATTTCGGCCAGTTTTGTGGTCATTACGCAGTCCGGCAATTTAGAGGAGCCTTCCCTTTTTTCCGATTCGGCCTTTTACATCATGTTGGCTCTTACCCTGTTCACGGTTTTGTTTGGCACACGCAATATTGAGACCACCGAAAGGCACGAAGGGCTGGTGGCGGCCATTGCCTTTGAGTCTTTGGTCAAGTTGGTGGCTTTTCTGGCTATCGGACTTTTTGTTACTTATTCATTATTTGGAGGCTTGGACGATATTTTTGCCCAGGCCCGTCAAGTGCCTGCTTTGCAAAAGCATTTTACTTTTCAGGAAAATAACCAGGGAAGCGAGTGGTTTTTTATGCTCTTGCTTTCGGCCCTGGCTTTTATGTTTTTGCCGCGTCAGTTTCAGGTTACGGTGATCGAAAATGTGAGTATCCGCCATCTCAACCAGGCCCTCTGGCTGTTTCCGCTCTATTTGTTTTTGATAAATTTATTTGTGATTCCGATTGCTTTTGCGGGTCTTTTGCAGTTTGGCCAGCAGGATGTGGATGCCGATACCTATGTATTGGCCTTGCCCCTATTTGCGGGCCAAGAGATTCTCGCGGTGTTTGTGTATTTGGGTGGTTTTTCGGCGGCTACCAGCATGATTATTGTTTCCACGATTGCCCTCAGTGTGATGCTGAGCAATAACCTGATTATGCCATTGATGGTGCAGATTCCGATGCTCAAAAAAGCTACGCCAAAAACCTGGTGCGGTTCATTCTTTATATTAGGCGACTAAGCATTGTGCTGATTTTGCATCTGGCTTATGTGTATTACAAGCTATTGGCCGAAGACACGGCCCTGGTGTCTATTGGTTTGATTTCATTTGTGGGCATGGCCCAGTTTGCGCCAGCTATGCTGGGGGGCATTTATTGGAAAAGCGGCAACCGGATAGGGGCCCTGGCCGGCTTGCTGGTAGGGTTTTGCGTTTGGGCCTATACCTTGATTTTGCCTAGTGCGGCGGCGGCAGGTTTGCTGAGCGATGCCTTTGTCAGGGAAGGGCTTTGGGGGCTGACTTGGCTGCGCCCGCATGCCTTTTTGGGGCTAGACAGTCTTTCGCCCGTTTCTCAGGCTTTTTTTTGGAGTCTTTTGCTTAATACCCTTACTTATTTGTTTTGTTCTGCTTTTCTGGGTCAATCTACGGCAGAAAGGCATCAGGCCGAGGTTTTTATTGATATACATAAATATTATACTGCTTATGACAACACGGTATTGTGGAAAGGCACGGCCCATATTCGCGATTTAGAAAACCTGCTTATCAATTTTTTGGGCAAAGACCGCGCCCGCCAGGCCCTTGACCAGTTTTCCAGCATTTATGGCAAAGACTGGCAGAAAAACCCGCAGGCCGATGCCTATCTCATTGCTTATGTAGAGCGGCTTCTATCGGGCACTATTGGCGTGGCGGCAGCCCGCACCCTCATCGTTTCGGTGGTCAAAGAAGAGGAAGAAATCAGGATTGAAGAAGTCTTTGACATCTTGCGCGAATCACAGGAGCTTATCCAGCTCAACCGAGAACTGCGCGAAAAATCGCTGGCCCTGGAGCAGGCCAGCCGGCAACTACGCACCGCCAACGAGCAACTCCAGCAGGCCGACCTCCAGAAAAATGAGTTCATCTCCACCATTACCCACGAAATGCGTACGCCCATCACTTCTATTCGGGCTTTTTCCGAAATATTATTTGACAACGACGACCTGGACATCGAGGAAAAAAAGCATTTTCTCAGCACCATTATCAAAGAAACCAACCGCATGGAGCGCCTGATTAACCAGGTGCTGGACCTTGAGAAGTTTGAGTCCGGCCGTCATAAACTCAAAGAAGAATCCCTGGATTTGAACGAAATCATTCAAGAAGCCATCGCTTCTATAAGTCAGCTTTTGCAAGAGAGAAAAATCCAGTTGGTTCTGCATCTTTACCCTCAAGTCCCCCCGGTTTGGGGCGACCGCGACCGTATCTTGCAGGTGGTGCTCAATCTGCTTTCCAATGCCTTAAAGTTTTGCCAAGATACGATTGAAGTGCAAAGCCTTTCCTTGCCCGGCTGGGTCCAGGTACAGGTACGCGACAATGGGCGCGGCATCAAGCCTGAATTACGAGAATTGATTTTTGAGAAATTTTACCAAGCCGAAGACCAAAACATTCGCAAGCCCAAAGGCAGTGGGCTGGGCCTGGCCATTTGCAAAAAAATCGTAGAATATCACCGGGGGCAAATCTGGGTAGAAAGCGAACCGGGGCACTTCGCCCAGTTTATTTTTGAACTCCCTGTTCAAAAAACTGAGGAAGAAACACGAGCCTGGCCCGCCCGGCCAAACGTTTCAGGAGGCTAATCCGTTATTCAAGGTATATAAATAAGAACTTATATAAACTTTGTACGAAATAGAGGGCAAACTTTGCTTTTGACCGGCAATTGGGTGCAAATTCGCTTATAAAATCTCTTTGCTATGAGAAAAGTATTGATTGTGGACGATGAGCCTAATATTCTCCTTTCCCTGGAATTTTTGATGAAAAAACAGGGCTATCTTGTCTTCATTGCCCGCGATGGAAAGGAAGCCCTCGACATCATTCAGGCCCAAAACCCCGAAGTCATCATTTTGGATGTGATGATGCCAGAAATGGATGGCTACGAAGTCTGCCAGTTTGTCAAAAATCATCCCCGCCACCACGAAAGCAAGGTAGTCTTTTTGAGTGCCAAGACCAAAGACACCGAAATCGCACAAGGCTATGCCGCCGGTGCCGACCTCTACATCACCAAGCCTTTTTCTACCCGCCACCTCACCAAGCAGGTAGGTGCCTTTTTTGAAGAGGTGGGCAAGTAATCCCCTCCAACAATACTTCTTCTCCGGGCTTACTTTTTGCCTAAGCAAGATTCAAAATAAATGGCTATTTTGGCCCAAAAAATCTTGTACCAATGGCAAATCAACTATTAAAAGGCAAGAAAGGCATCATCACCGGAGCCCTTGATGAAAACTCCATCGCCTGGAAGATTGCGCTACGCGCCAAAGAAGAAGGGGCCGAATTTATCCTCAGCAATGCCCCCGTAGCCCTGCGAATGGGCAAAATCAATGAATTGGCCGAGCAATGCCAGACCATTGTTGTCCCAGCAGATGCCACCAAAGTTGAAGACTGGGAGGCCCTCTACGACCAGGCCCAGGACAAGTTGGGCGGCAAGCTCGATTTTTTGTTGCACTCTATCGGGATGAGCCCCAATGTGCGCAAAGGCCGCGAATACGGGGACTTGAAATACGAATGGTTTTTGCAAAGCCTGGACATTTCGGCCCTTTCCTTCCACAAAATGCTTCAGGTAGCCGAAAAAAAAGAGGTGCTTAACGAATGGGCCTCGGTTGTGGCACTTTCTTATATTGCGGCCCAGCGGGCCTTTGCCAGTTATTCTGATATGGCCCAGGCCAAAGCTGTGCTCGAATCCATTGCCCGAAGCTATGGCGAGCGTTATGGCCGCCTCAACAAAGTGCGGGTCAATACCGTTTCCCAATCGCCTACCAAAACCACCGCCGGCACTGGCATAGATGGCTTTGACGCTTTTTTTGCCTATGCCGAAAGCCTTTCCCCACTGGGCAATGCCTCTGCCGAAGATTGCGCCAATTTTGTAATTGCGCTCTTTTCAGACCTAACCCGGATGGTAACCATGCAGAACCTCTTTCACGATGGTGGTTTTTCTTCCACAGGCATTTCTGATGATATCGTGGCCCGTATGAAGCCTTAAAAAAACGATTTTTTTATTGGATAAATTTCCAATTTTATGCTAAAAATGCAGGCAGTATTGGTGCGTGTGCCGGGCGGCCCCGAGCAATTATACATTGGCGAAACCTTATGCCCCGCCCCTGGTGCGGGTGAGCTGCTGGTGAAGGTAGCCGCCACCGCTCTCAACCGGGCCGACATTATGCAAAGGCAGGGGAAATATCCCCCTCCCCCCGGCGCCAGCGATATTTTGGGCCTGGAAATAGCGGGCACGGTGGTGCAGGCAGGTCCAGGAGTATCCCATTGGAAAGAAGGCGACCGCGTCTTTGGGCTTTTGCCCGGAGGTGGCTATGCTGAATATGCCCTTTTGCATCAAGACCTGGCCCTGCGCACGCCACCTTATTTTTCGGATGAGATGGCGGCGGCCATTCCCGAAGTGTTTCTGACGGCTTACCAGGCCTTGCACTGGCTGGGACAATTGCAGACCGAGGAGAAAGTACTCATCCATGCCGGGGCCAGCGGCGTGGGCACGGCGGCCATTCAGTTGGCCCGCTTACAAAAAGCCCAAATCTGGATAAGTGCTACTGCCCACAAACACACAATTTGTCAAGATTTAGGGGCTTATCGTTGTATTGATTATCAGACCGAAGATTTTGCCGAAGTCATCCAAGAGGATACCAAGGGGCAAGGTCTCAACCTCATCATTGATTTTTTGGCCGCCCCTTATCTGGCCCGCAATATCGACAGCCTGGGCCTGGACGGTCGGCTGGTGATGCTCTCGATGTTGGGCGGCAGTGAAGTAGAAAGACTTAATCTAATCCCATTTTTTCGTAAGCGTTTACAAATCAAGGCCTCAACCCTACGCAATCGCCCCCGGCTTTATCAACAACAACTGACCGAAGAATTCTGGCAAAACAATGCCCTGCATTTTGCCCAGGGGCTTTTGCGCCCGGTGATTGACCGGGTTTTCAAAGTTGTGGAGATAGCCGAAGCCCACCGTTACCTTGAAGCCAATAAAAATATCGGAAAAGTGGTCATCAATACCCAGGAATGGCTATAATGGACATATATTATTTTTTTGTAAAAATATTGAAGTATTTATTCCAAAGTTTTTTTGTGGTTTAAAATTTAAAACGCTACATTTAGCCTATAAAAATTTACACTAATCTAAAACTTACATTGATGATGAATACTCAAATCAAGGCAGTTCCCTGTCAAGCTTGCGAGGTGCGGGGGAAATGTATTTTCTCTGACCTGGAGATGTGCTACCTCGAGGAAGTATCGGAAGCCAAAAACTTCAATCACTACAAGAAAGGCAGTGTCATTTTTCACGAAAACAATTATCCCTTGGGCTTATATGGCGTTTTTCAGGGAAAAGTGAAGATGTATAAAACGGCCGAAACGGGCAAGGAACACATCATCCGCTTGGCCAAAGAGGGAGATGTGCTGGGCTACCGCTCGCTGATTTCGGGCGAAAAATACGAAGTTTCGGCTATGGCCTTAGAGGACTGCCACGTTTGCTTTGTGCCTAAGAATATTTTTATGGAAACCCTGCGCAAAAGCCATAACCTAACCGAAAAGGTGATGGAATTGCTCACGAGCGATTTGCGATTGGCCGAAGAAAAAATTACCGACCTGGCCCAAAAAACCGTCAAAGAGAGGGTTGCCGAAACAATCCTGATGCTAAAACAATTCTATGGCTTGGAAAAAGACGGCAAAACCATCAATGTAACGCTCTCGCGGGAAGACCTGGCCAACCTGGTAGGCACTGCTACCGAAACGCTCATCCGCTCACTCTCTGAATTTAAGAAAAATGAAGTCATTGACCTCAAAGGCAAAAAGATTTTGATTCTTAATTTTAAACTCTTAGAAAGAATTGCCAATAATTTTGATTGATTTACTAATAATCTTGGCTTGATTTCGTAGATACTCTCAGGGATTTTATCACCCTAAAACCACCGTTGAAAACCCCTTCGGTGGTTTTTTGTCAATACCCGGAGCAAAAAATTTCACTTTTCTGACGTGAAACTTCGCCTCGCTTATATTTTGGCCTGATGAATATCATTTTATACTTAGGCGACAATTTATATCTTTGATGCGTTATCAAAAAGTTATCTACTAATACCGACAGGCATTACTACCATGAAAACCGCACTGGAAAATCTATTGAGTACCCAAAGAGAAGAAATTACCCTGGCCCCTCGGGATTTTTTGTATCAGGAAGGCCAAGCCGCCCGGTACATCTACTGCCTTGAAGAAGGAACGGTATTTATTTTTAAAAAAAATACCCGGGGACAAAATCTGTGGCTCAATTTCTCCCAACCCGGCCAGATCTTGGGCCTAATTGCGCTCAAAAAAACAAATTATGGCCATTCGGCCCAGGCCCTTTCCCCAGTGAAAGTCCTACGCCTGGAAGTGGCCAAAATCCGTGATTTGCTACACCAGGACATGCAGTTCCGACTTCAAATTATGACGGAGCTTTCCCGCCAGATTAGCCTGAATGAAGACAAAGGCATCAGCCTGCATAACAAAACCCTGCGTCAGCGAATTGCGCGGATGTTTTTAGAACTCATTCGCTCGCTCGAGTTGCCAGAATACACCGAAAATCCTACTTTACCCATTTGTTGCCCTTTTCACGAACTGGCCGACTTTTTGGGCGCTTCTCCTCAAAAAGTAGATAAAACCCTTGAAGATCTTGTGAATGAAGGCATTATCCGCAAAGATGAGGACCGCATCCGGGTGCTGAACCGCCGGGCCATTGAAGCCCTGGCCTAATCTCTCCATCTCTTTCATTTTTTTGGCTTTCTTTCGCAAAGGAGTTTGTTTGCCAGCAAATTGCGTCCTAATTTTACTTGCCCAAGCCTCATAGCCCAACCTATTTTGGCGGTCGGCAGGGCTAAATTTTTCCACTCTTTTTCGCGAAAATATGCGCATCTACGAAAGTCCTTATCTCCTGATTGATTATAACGAAAGCCAGCAGGCCCTGACCGAATCCTGGCTTTTAGATTTTACAACGCCCGTAGAAGGCGATAATTTTCGCCAGCCGCTCCAGTTGCTCCTGGATGCATTTGCCCAATATGGGGTCAAAAAATGGCTCACCGATGCCAGCGAGCAGAAAACCCTGGCCTCTGGCGACCAAATCTGGCTCGAACAAGTATTTTATCCTCAATTGCTGGCTCAGGGGCTTAGGGCGGCTTGCCTGGTCAATACCAAAAATATCTTGGGTACGGTTCACGCAAAAAACTGGCTTCAGAACCAACAGGATGCCGATTTGCTCATCGAGGTCTTTAATAATCGCGACCTGGCGCACGCCTGGATTCAGTCTGTTTCGGTATAAGCGAAAAATAGTATGAAAATCTACACGGCTGCCCAAATCCGAAATTGGGACCTGTTCACTATTGCCCACGCGCCTATTGCTTCCATTGATTTAATGGAAAGGGCAGCCCAGGCATTTCTAAAGGCGCTTGAGGCCGAAAAAGAACTGGCAGGCCACCCTTGCTTTCTTATTTGTGGGCCAGGCAATAATGGTGGGGATGGACTGGCCGTCGCCCGGCTTTTGCTCGAGAAAGGGCATCCGGTTGCGGTGTATGTGGTCAATTTGGGGGCAAGCCCCTCCACTGATTTTCGTATCAATTATCAAAGACTTAAAAATCGCTGCGCCATTTTTGAGATTCGCTCGGCAGAGGACTTCCCGGTTTTGCCCCCTGAATCTATCTTGATTGATGCCTTGCTGGGCACAGGCCTAAGCCGCCCGCTAAAGGGACCCCTGGCCCGGATTGTGCAGCAGATGAATACAGGCCCGGCTTTTCGGGTGGCTGTCGACATTCCCTCGGGCTTGCTGGCCGATGAAGCTTCCGCAGAAAGAGAAATTTTCAAGGCCGACCTGAGCATCACTTTTGAAGTGCCCAAGCTGGCTTTCCTGATGCCCGAAAACGAAACCTTTGTGGGCAAATGGCGGGTCGCTTCTATAGGGCTACACCCGGATTTTGCCCAACAAAATCCGGCGAATTATTATTTCTCGAATGAAAAAGCAGTAAAATCATTGCCCCGTCCTCGGGCCGACTTTTCCCACAAGGGCACTTTTGGCCATGCCCTGCTCATTGCCGGTAGCCAGGGCAAAATGGGGGCCGCGCTTTTGTGTAGCCACGCCGCCCTGGCCAGTGGGGCCGGATTGGTTACCGCCCATATTCCAAGCTGTGGTTACAATATCCTCCAAACGGCCCTCCCGGAAGTAATGGTGGAAACCAATCCTGGCAAAGCTTGTCTCCAAGGCGCATTTACAGGAAATCTTCGTGAATATGCCGCCATTGGCGTAGGCTGTGGATTAGGGCAGAGCCCCGAAACCCGTCTTTTTTTGCAATCACTTTTGACACAGTGCCAATCCCCCATTGTGGTAGATGCCGACGCAATCAATCTTTTAAAAACGGATGACCTGGATTTGCGCGCGCTTTTGCCTCCTGGCAGTATTCTCACTCCGCACATCCGGGAATTTGCCCGCCTGAGCCGACCAGCAGCCCATAGTTGGGAAAGACTGGAAATTTTGCAAAATTTCGCCCAGGTGTATGAGGTATATGTTATACTAAAAGGACGGTATTCGGCCCTGGCTACCCCGGAAGGAGAAGTGTTTTTTAATGAAACTGGTAATTCTGGCATGGCTACGGCCGGCAGTGGTGATGTGCTTACGGGCTTGCTCACTGGTTTGCTGGCCCAGGGCTATTCTCCGCGTGAAGCGGCACTGCTGGGAATGTACCTGCACGGCAAGGCCGGCGACCTGGCCCTTCACGCCCCGCCACCCTTTCAAAAAAGCGAAGAAACCCTCCTGGCCCGCGACCTGATTGCCCATTTTGGGGCAGCATTCCTGTTTTTGAAACAATCATCCGTGAACAGTGAACCGTGAACAGTGTGTTCATTGCTACATTGTTCATTGCCTCATTTTCCGCAAAAGGATTCCCAAAATAAGACAGACTGCAAAACAAGGACTACTTAAGTCATTGAAAATGAATAGCTTGTGCTAATGGCGAGCGTTTTGTAATGTAAGAATTTGTGAAAATTTGTGTACTTTTTTCAGAAAGTGCCCAAATCTTACACATCAAATCTATTGCTAGGTTATCACGCTAAATTCATTTTAGATAATGGCTCTATTTTCTACCCTTCTCACACATTTTCGTTTTGCATTATTGATTTTTGGGCTGCTGCTGGAAATACAAAGCAGTCTCCTGGCCCAAAGCCCAGTCAGTTTTTTCAAAAGCCAGGTTACTGGCACAAGCCTTAGCAAACCCAGTTCCCTCCAATTTGGTCCGGATGGACGCTTGTATGTTTCGCAGGTGAATGGCCTCATCCGGGCTTTTACGCTGGCACGAACCGGGCCGGGGCAATATGCCGTCACGGCTACCGAAACCATTGATTTAGTGCAAAAAATTCCCAACTACAATGACGACGGCACTTTTAACCCCAATGTAAAAACCCGCCAGGTCTTGGGAATACTTGTAAAGGGTACACCCACGGCCCCGGTTTTATATGTCAGCTCAAACGACCCCCGCACCGGAGGAGGCAATGGCGACCTTAACCTGGATACCAATTCGGGTATCATCTCCAAGCTTTTTAAAAATGCCAATGGCAACTGGGAAAAATAGACCTGATTCGGGGTCTTCCCAAATCAGAACATAACCACGCCACCAACGGCCTGCAATTGGACGAAACGAGCAACACGCTTTACATTGCTCAGGGCGGCCATGCCAACAAAGGGGCCCTTCGCACGAGCTGGCCTGGCTGCCCGAATTTGCCTACTCGGCGGCCATTCTCGAGGCTGATTTAGACTATATTGAGGCCCTTCCTACCCAGGGCACGGGCAATAATCAATACAAATATGACCTGCCCACCCTGACGGGAACCGGTCCTTTTGGAGGGGATGATGGCAACAACCAGGCGATCTGGTGCCCGGCGGCCCGGTGCAGGTCTATGCCCCTGGTTTTCGTAATGCCTATGACCTGGTGCTGAGTGAAGCGGGTAAACTTTATACCTGGGACAATTCTTCCAATGCTAACTGGGGGGTGCCTCCCATAGGTCGCCTGGCCGACAGCCTGGCCACGAATATCTCAGAAATTGATTTTGATAACAATGTGGACAATGTGCAGGCCACCCACTACAAAATCAATGACAACCTCACGTATTTTGACCCTTTTCACTACATCTCGCACCGGGGCTATTATGCGGGCAATTCCAACCCTACCCGGGCCAATCCGGCCATTAACCGATTTAACGGCCTTTCTCCGGTGCCCGAGGGCTTTGACTTTGGCTTTTGGCACGGAACCAATACCAAAGATGGCCTGGAAAACCGCTTTTTCCATTCTGGTCGGGCGGGCCTGCCCAAACAAAACCAAAGCCTTTTTGGGGTGATGGGCTCTACCAATGGCATTTGTGAATACCGCGCGTCCAATTTTAACCAGTCCATGAAAGGAAATATCCTGGGGGCTTCTTTCAACGGCATTTTGTATCGGGTGGTGCTCAATGCCCAAGGAACTGACATTGACCACAGTTTTCCACATAATGGCTCCGGCATCAACGGCGTGATTCACCTGGCCGAAGGCTTTGGCAATTGGAATATTCTCGATGTAACGGCCCAGCCAGATGAGGCCATTTTTCCGGGAACCATCTGGATAGCCGAATACTCCAGCAATAAAATCACGGTGTTGGAGCCCGATGACTTTAGTGAATGCGCCCAGAATAACCCGGCGATGGCACCTGGCCTGGATTTCGACAATGATGGCTTTAGCAACCAGGACGAAATAGACAATGGCACCGACCCCTGCTCCGCGGCCAGCAGCCCCGAAGACTGGGACGGCGACCTGATATCGGATTTAAACGATAGCGATGACGATAACGATGGCCTGGCCGATGTAGTGGACGCTTTTGCCCTGGACCCGGCCAATGGTACGGATACTTTTCTACCCATTCGCTACGAATGGGAGGCCAGTGGCAGCGAACTGGCCGGCTATATCCTCAATTCCGGTTTTTCGGGACTGATGGTGAATGGAAGCAGCAATTACAAAAATCTGTATGACATTGACGAACTAACGGTCATTGGGACAGGGGGGCTCTTCACGATTGACAACAGCACCAATGGCTCCGCCCTGGGCTTGGCCAATAACCAGGCCTATGGCTTTCAGTTCGGCTTAAATGTAGGGGCATTCCCGGGCGATTATCGCTTTCATACGGTAGTGGCCCAGCCTTTTGCCGGCGAAGACCCGGCCCTGCTCAGCGACCAAAATATGGGAATTCATCTGGGCAAGGGCAACCAAAGCAATTATCTGAAAATGGTGGTGGATGCCAACAATGGTGCGGGCGGTATTCGCATCTTGTGGGAAGAAAATGATATAGTACAACACAATGAATTGTATCCGGTGAATATTTTGGGTACACAGGAAGTCCATCTATACCTGAGTGTAAACCGACAAACCTTAGAAATCCAGCCTGCTTATTCCCTGGAGAATGGGCCCATGATGCCTTTGGGAGCCCCGCTGACGGTGCCCACCGATTGGCTGGAAGGCGTGGTGGCTACGGGCATCCTGGCCTCTGCCGAAACCGGAAGCCCAATGGGGGCTACCTGGGGATTTTTCCGGGTCTTGCCCGTACCCTCTACCGCACAGGCCCACATTCGCATTCAAACCGGCGATGACCTGAACACCGACACCCGTACCGCTCGGTCATTTATCATTGAAAATACGGCCCCAGACGGTCAATACATTAGCCAGGTAGTTCTGGATTTAAGCACGGCTTTGCTGCCCGATTTGGTCTTTGACCCCGCCAATGCCATTGCAGACCAAAACCCGGCCTTGCCTTTTACCGCACAGGAGGGCGAAGCCGCAACGGGATTGGCCCAGGTTAGCTTTGCCCAGTCGCCCTCGGGCGATGTCAGCAATGGCTATCGCCAATTAATCCTGGATTTTACAGATTTTGCGCCGGGCGAGCGCCTGGAATTTTCCATTGACACAGACCCGCTTTCCCTGAAAGGAAGCAGTCCTGAAAACCCAATTGGCCAAATGGCGGGTCTGGAACTTATTGGTACACAGGCCATTGTGAAGTTTAACGATGGCGCTGGCTTCCTTGCCCCTTTGTACCGTGTCCCAGCCGAAGAAGCCCAAATCCAAAATATTTTGAAGCAAGAGGCCCCCGCAGCCCTGCAACTTAGGGCCCTGGATGAAGTACAAACGCCAGTTGCCACCACTCACCCGGTGCAAACCATTCGCCTGGAAGGCCGCCCGGGGGCGGAAGTACAACTGCTGGTTTTGGAAAGCGGACTTTTTGTTCAAGGTGTGCCTAACAATGGGTTTGAGGTACAGCCTTTTGAGACCAATCGGGTGCTGCAAATAGTCAGTGAGCAAAGTCTGGTGCTTTCCGTAAATGGCACTGCCGAGGTCGATATTCAGTTGACGCGTACGGAATTGCCCGAGGGTGAAACAGGCTTTCACCAGGTGGTAGCCGTAGAAAAAGAAACGGACGGGCGCACCGGTGCCTTTTCCAATGTCTTGCAATTTCATTTGTTGCCCGCCCCCCCCACTGCCAGCTTTCGGATAAACTCCGGGGGGCTGGCTTATACCACTACGGAAGGGGCCGCATTTGAAGCCGATAATTATTTTGGCACGCCCTCCAGTGTTTATAACCCGGCTACGGGACTCAGCATTGCGGGCACCGAGGAAGATGTGCTTTATAACAGTGAGCGATACGGGCACAATTTTGCCTATAATTTTCCGGTGGACAATGGCAATTATCAGGTCGTCCTGCACTTTGCCGAAGTCTATTTTGGGGTTGCCGGGCGCGGTGGCACCAATACCGGGCTGGGCAGCCGGGTATTTAATGTGAGCCTGGAAGGTCAAACGGTGTTGAGCAATTTTGACATTTTTGCCGAGGCCGGGGGCGCTGCCATTGCCCTGCGCAAAAGCTTTTATGTGAATGTAAATGATGGCAACCTGAATGTTCAGTTTAACCGCATCACCGACAATGCCAAAGTCAGCGCCATCGAAATCATTCCGGCCGGAACCAATACACCACCAATACTGGAAAACCCCCTAGCCGACCGTACGTATCCCTACGACCCCAATCTCGAGAATCCATTCAGTTTTGTTGTACCATCCAATACATTTTCCGACTTACAGGACCCAAGCCTAGCCTATATCGCCACACAGGCCAATGGCCAGCCCCTGCCCAGTTGGTTAAGCTTTGACCCGGCCACGGCCACCTTTTCCGGCTTTGCTTCTCAGTATCAGGTAAATCCCAATTTTGTGGATATTCAGGTAAATGCGCTCGATAGCCAGGGATTGAGTGCCAGCGATGTGTTTCGTATCACTTTTCTGGATCCTTACGATTATTACGCAGTTCGGCTCAATGCAGGCAAAACCACCGGCCCCAATGTAGTGGCCCAGAATGGGTATGTGTTTGCCAATGATGCTTATGTAACGGGAGGAACCATCTTCCATACCCCTGATTTGCAAATTGCTCACACCGAGGATGATGTGCTATACCAATCCGAACGCTTTGGCAATATGACCTACAATGTTCCGGTAGAGAACGGAGCGTATCGGGTTATTCTCCATTTTTCGGAAAATTATTTTGGGCTAAGTGCCGCCGGAGGTATTGGCAGCCGGGTGTTCCACGTGGACCTGGAAGGCCAGCGAAGGCTGAGCAATTATGACATCTTTGCCCGGGCCGGAGGCAGTGCCCGGGCCATTCGGGAAGCGCTGTTCGTGAATGTGAGCGACGGTTTGCTGAGCATTCAGTTTAGCAATGTGAACAACAATGCCCAAATAGCGGCCATTGAAATTTTGCCCTTTGTCCCTACGCTCGAGGAAAGCCCTTTTTCTGCCCCTGCTTTAATTGGTGCCAACCAAAGACCCGTTTTAAAACTTAATATCCCGGATACGGGTGCGCAAAGCATTTCTGCCCTACAATTCTCTACCGAAGGTACTAGCCAAACCAGTGATATTGTGAGGGCACGCCTGCTTTTTTCCGGTGGTCAAAACAGCCTCCATCAGGCGGTTGAGCTGGCTGCGCTGGAACAACCCAATGGAGCCTTTACCCTGCAGGGCTTAGCCAGGCCCTGGCCCAAGGAGATAACTTTTTCTGGCTGGTGTACGACCTGTTTCCACAGGCCAGTCCGGGCGGGCAGGTGGATGCCCATGTGCTGGGAGCTACCAGCAGCAGTGGCACACTCAGCCCCGAATCTTTTCACGTTGGCCAAAGAGGGCGACCACTGGCGCAGCCCGAAGCAGCCCCGGGCCAGTTGCTGAGCCTCGATGGCAATAATGATTACCTGATTGTGCCGGAGGAAACCCGCTTTGATTTCACCAACCAGCTCACCGTAGAAGCCTGGATAAAAGTTTCGGTTTTTGACCGTCAATGGCAATCCATTATCACCAAAGGAAATGATGGCTGGCGTTTGCGCCGAAACAACAATACCAACAAAATCAATTTTGGACTGACAAGTAGCACTGGCAGCAACCACCAGGTCATCAGCCAAAGCGATTTGAATGATGGCGAATGGCATCACGTGGCCGGGGTCTATACCGGAAGTAAATTGCAACTGTATGTAGATGGGGTGAAAGAAGGGGAAATCAATCTCAGCATTACCTTGCGCAATAATGACCACGCTGTGATGATTGGAGGCAATGCCCAAAACACCAGCCGTAATTTTGAAGGGCAAATGGACGAGGTGCGCATCTGGAACCAGGCCCGCAGCGAGGCCCAAATCCGGGAAAGTATGCACCTGATTGCCTCTGGCCACGAAACGGGGCTGGTAAGCTACTGGCAGCTCCGCCAAACCGAAGGAAATATGGCTTATGACTGGGTTCATGACTTACACGCAAGCTTTAGCCCCGGCATGAGCAGTGCCAACTGGGCAATCGCTACCGAACCTGTGGGTGGCGGACAATCCCTTAGCCGCCTGGCTTCCAGCCTTAGCACCGTAGATTTTGACGGAGTGGGCCTGCAAATCCAAACCGGCGAAATCGCCCCCGACGGAATACTGGTAGTAAGCCGCCTGGAAAATATTAGCCCGGCCCTGGTGGACCCCGCCCCGGCGAACACTAAATTTTCCGATTATTTTATCATCCATAATTTTGGCAATACCACTGGTCTAAGCCCTATGCGCCTGCGGTTTTACCTCCCGGCGCAGTTTTTGCTCAATGCGGAGCCAAGCACTTATCAACTCCACAAACGCGCTTCTAATGCCGATGATGAAGCCTGGACAAGTTTTCCGGCCAGTGTAGTGAATCAAACCGAAAACTATGTGGAATTTACGGGCATTACCGGATTCAGCCAGGTGCTCATCAGCAGCAGTGGTGCCACGCTGCCCGTAAGGCTGCTTTCTTTTGAAGGCCAAAGGGTGAATGCAAGCGAAGTACAGTTGCACTGGAGTACGGCTTCGGAGGAAAACAATTTGGGCTTTGAGATTGAAAAAAGCCTGGATGCCCAGGCCTTTTATCCCATTGGATTTGTGGAAGGAGCGGGCAATAGTATGCGCCTGCTGCAATATACCTACCGCGATTTTTCGGCTTCCGAAGCGGCCTACTACCGCCTTAAGCAAAAAGATACAGATGGTACACACACTTACAGCCCGGTAGTGTTTGTGGCAGCCAGTCTGGAAGACTTCGTGCGGGCTATTCCTAACCCCGTTCAGACAAATCATCTGGATAGCTGGCACTTGCAGGCAGGGGCCTTTTGGGAAAATCAAGATTTTATCCAGGCCCAGCTTATCGAGGCGGAGGGGCAAATAATCGCCCAATGCCAAGGCAATATCCTCCAGGTAGAAAGTCAGACCCGTCAACAATTGCGACAATTATCGCCGGGTCTCTACCTCTTGAGATTGCAAAGCTCCGAGGGTCGGGTGTTAGTTGTAAAACTGGTGCGTGAATAAAACAAGCCCCCTGGGTAAACTAGGCATTGGTGAGCCGCATGGAAGCTTCGGGATAGCGGGTGCCGGCCACCATTGCTACAAGAGTATCCAGGTGCTGGATTTCATCTGCGTGCAGTTGCACTTCCAGGGCCTGAAGATTCTCGCTTAGATAGGCCGGGCGCTTTGTACCGGGAATAGGGACAATGTCTTGGCCTTTGGCCAGCACCCAGGCCAGGGCCAGTTGCGCGGCCGTGCATTGCTTGTCCTGGGCCAATTGCTTGACCTCCTGAACCATTTCCAGGTTTTTGGCAAAGTTTTCTCCCTGAAACCGAGGCGATTGGCGGCGATAATCGTCTTCGCCCAGGTCCTCAAAGCGGGTGATTTGCCCGGTCAGAAAACCCCGGCCCAGGGGACTATAAGCCACTAGACTGGCCTTCAACTCCCGCAAGGTGGGCATGAGGGCCGTTTCAATGTCGGTGCTCCAGAGTGAATACTCACTTTGCACGGCCACAATGGGATGAACCGCCTGGGCACGGCGCAGTGTTTCTCCCGAAGCTTCCGAAAGGCCTAGATAGCGCACTTTGCCTTCTTTGACCAAATCGGCCATTGCCCCCACCGTTTCTTCAATGGGAGTGTTAAAATCAAGCCGGTGCTGGTAGTAGAGGTCAATCACCTCTGTACGCAAGCGGCGCAAACTGGCTTCGCAAGCAGCCCGCACGTATTCGGGCCGCCCATTGATGCCTAAAAACTCCTGGCCCTGGCGCACAATCCCAAATTTGGTGGCCAGCACCACCTCTGCGCGGTGCGATGAAAGCACTTTGCTGAGCAGTTCTTCGTTGTGGCCCGCGCCATACATATCTGCCGTATCCCAAAAATTTACGCCTTTCTCGAGGGCCAGGTGCAAAGTTGCGAGAGAATCGGCTTCATCAGCCTGGCCATAAAATTCGGACATGCCCATCGTACCCAAGCCCAATCGGGACACTTTCAAATCGCTTTGACCTAGTTGTACATATTGCATTGCATGATGGATTTATAGAATGAAATAATTAGAAGCCAAAATACGCATTATTTCAGCAAAAGTGCCGGGCATTCTCTTTTTCAAAACCGATTCATTATTTCAATCACCCGAAGAATATCGTCCTCAGTATGAAAATAGGCGATGGGCAGGCTCAGTTGGGTCTGGCAAATTTGCGCGGTAAGGGGGTAGTGGGCCGGGTTCCAGCGACCAGCCAGGGCTTTTTGCCGAAAAACGGGCAAGGGGTAGTGTATGGCGGTCTGAATGCCCTGCCGAAGCAGATACTCCCGGAGGGCCTCCCGGGCCGGATGCCGAATGGAAAAGATGTGATAAACAGGCTGGGAATGAGGCAAAACCGCCGGAAGGATAAAATCTTCGCGCAAATGGCTGTGGTAAAGTTGGGCCAGGTGGTGCTTGTGGGCATTGATTTGGTCCAGGTAAGGCAATTTCACGGATAAAAAGGCGGCCTGCAAGGCATCCAGCCGAGAATTGAGGCCCGGCTCATCGTGGTAATATTTGACCAGGCTGCCATAATTACGGGCCTTTTGCAGTTTTTCAGCCCACTCGGCACTTTGGGTTGTGATGCCGCCTCCATCGCCCAGGGCTCCCAGGTTTTTGGCCGGATAAAAACTGAAGGCCGCCAGGTCGCCCCAACTACCGGCGCTTTGCCCCAGATAGCGGGCTCCGTGGGCCTGGGCGGCATCCTCGAGCACCCACCAGCCTTTCTGGCGGGCCAGGGCCATAATGGAGGGCATTTCGGGCATTTGGCCGTAGAGATGCACAATGACTATGGCCCGGGTTTGGGGCGTTTGAGCAGCCTCGAGCGTGCGGCGGCTCACCAACATCGTGTCTGCTTCCGGCTCAACCAATACAGGTTTTAAACCCGCCTGCAAGACCGAAAATACCGTAGCGATGAAAGTATGGGCCGGTAGAAGCACTTCGCTTTGAGGAGGCAGATTCAGCACTTTGAGGGCCAGGGTGAGGGCATCTAAGCCGGAATTGACCCCAATGGCCCACTTTGCCCCACAATACCGGGCAAAGGCCTGCTCAAAATCAGCAAGCGCCTCTCCCAGCACAAACTGCCCTTTTTGAAGCATTTGCCTAAAGACCCGCTCCCACTCTTCCCATAGAAAGGCATTACTGCGGGACAAATCCTCATAAGGGAGGGCAAATGCGTTCATCAGGCTGATTTTTAAGTAGTTTCCCTAAAAAAGTACGTAGAAGACAGGCACTTGTCAAGCGCACGAAAAAACTGGTATTTTTGCAAAAGATGGCGTATATTTGAATTAATTTCTAACATTACAACAGAAAATACCAATCAAAACGGAAAATCTCAACAAAATTATGGATAAGTATTCTTATATCGCCAATGCACACGGCGAATACATTGGCCAACTTTATGAAAGCTACCTTGAAAATCCTGAGGCAGTGGACGAAAGCTGGCGTCGTTTTTTTGAAGGTTTTGATTTTTCATTGCATTATGGCGAAAACGGCCAAAATGGCGCGGAGGTACTTTCTGCCCCTGGTGCTGTGCTCAGCGACCCCACCCTACCCGACCAGCTCAAGGAAATCAAATGCCGCAACCTGATTTTTGCTTACCGGGGCCGGGGGCATCTGGTGGCCAAAACCAATCCTATCCGCCAGCGGCGCGACCGCCGTGCCCGCCTTTCCCTGGCCGATTTTCTGCTCGATGAATCGGATATGGCCCGTGTTTTTCAATCGGGTATTTCTCTTTTTCAGCGCCCGGCTTCACTGCGCGAAATCGTAGAAAGGGCCCAATACCTTTATTGCGGCCCCATTGGCTTTGAGTTTATGTATGTCCGGGAGCCAGAAATTATTGCCTGGTTTAAAAGCAAAATTGAAAAAGACGGCCTCACCTTTACCCCCCCCGAAAATGAGCAAAAACGCATCCTGCAAAAGCTCAATGAAGCCGTAGTGTTTGAAAACTTTCTCCACACCAAGTTCATTGGCCAAAAGCGATTCTCTCTCGAGGGGGGTGAAAATACCATTACAGGTCTCGATGCCATCATAGACCGCAGTTCCGAACTGGGTGTGGAAGAGGTAATCATTGGCATGGCTCACCGTGGGCGGCTCAATGTGCTGGTCAATATCATGGGCAAAACCTACGAAACAGTCTTTAAAGAGTTTGAAGGCGAACGCCCCGAAAACCTTTCTATGGAGCTGGGCGATGGAGATGTGAAGTACCACCTGGGTTATTCCAGCATTGTAGAAACCCCCAGCGGCAAAAAAATCAATTTGCAGCTTGTGCCCAACCCTTCTCACCTGGAGGCCGTTGACCCGGTAGTGGAAGGTTATGCCCGGGCCAATATCGACACCGAATACCACGGCAATGCCGACAAGGTATTGCCTATCCTCATTCATGGGGATGCCGCCGTGGCTGGCCAGGGCATTGTCTATGAACTGATTCAGATGTCGAAGCTACCTGGCTACTATGCCGGAGGTACGATTCACTTTGTGATTAACAATCAGGTAGGTTTCACCACCGACTTCGAGGATGCCCGCTCCAGTATTTATTGTACCGATATTGCCAAGATAACGGATTCGCCCGTTTTACACGTCAATGGCGATGATGCCGAAGCAGTGGTCTTTTGCTGCAAGCTGGCCGCGGAGTTTCGCGAAAAGTTTAACCGCGATATTTTCATCGACATGGTCTGTTACCGCAAACACGGCCACAATGAAAGCGATGAGCCTAAGTTTACCCAGCCCAAGCTCTATGACCTGATTGCCAAGCATCCTGACCCGCGAAAGGTATATGTCGACAAGCTCATTGAGCGCTCCGTGGACCCCAACCTGGCCAAAGAAATGGAACGCGATTTTAAGGAATTGCTCCAAAACCGACTCAATCTCGTCAAGGAAAAATCGGTAGAATACCAATTGCAAAAGCTTGAGGAAGCCTGGGAAAAACTCCGTAAAGCTACCGCCGCCGATTTTGACCATTCGCCCGAAACGGCCATCTCCGAAGCAATCATCGAAAAAATCGGCCAGGCTTTGTGCACAGTCCCCCCCGGATTCACGCCGCTGAAGCAAATCAAGAAGCTTTTGGAAGCCCGCCAGGAAATGTTTTTCAAGAGCAATATACTCGATTGGGCCTCGGCAGAACTCCTGGCCTACGGCTCGCTCCTGGCCGAAAACAAGATTGTGCGCATCAGTGGCCAGGATGTGGAAAGGGGCACTTTTTCGCACCGCCACGCGGTACTGACCGACGAGGTCTCAAATGAACCTTATGTGAGCCTGGATTACATTCAGGAAAAACAACAACGCCTCCGCATTTACAATTCGCTTTTATCAGAATATGCCGTGCTGGGCTTTGAGTTTGGCTATGCCCTGGCCGACCCCGATGCCCTGGTGGTTTGGGAGGCGCAATTTGGCGATTTTGCCAATGGTGCCCAGATTATGATAGACCAATTTATCACCTCTTGCGAAAGCAAATGGAATCGGATGAGCGGGCTGGTGATGCTGCTGCCCCACGGCTACGAAGGCCAGGGCCCCGAGCACTCCAACGCCCGCCCGGAGCGATTCTTGCAACTGGCCGCCGAATACAATATCATTGTGGCCAATATCACCAAGCCAGCCAACCTCTTTCACCTTTTGCGCCGTCAATTGGCCTGGCCTTTCCGCAAGCCCCTCGTGCTGATGTCGCCCAAATCATTGCTGCGCCATCCTTTGGTGGTGTCGCCCATGGAAGATTTCACAAAAGGAGGCTTCAAAGAAGTATTCAGTGATGAGTTTGTTGAGCCGAAGCAAGTCAAAAAAGTATTGCTTTGCTCCGGGAAAATCTACTACGACCTGCTGGAGCGGCAACAAAAAGAAAAGCGTAAAGACATCGCCATTGTACGCATAGAACAATTGCATCCCTTCCCGGCCAAACAAGTGCATTTCGAGATTGGCAAATATGCCAATGCCAAGGTGTTTTGGGTACAGGAAGAACCGCTCAATATGGGTGCCTGGTCTTTTATCCAACGCGAATACCAATATGACCAACTGACCGTGGTGTCGCGCAAGGCCAGTGCTTCGCCAGCCACCGGCTACTCAAAAAATCATGCCAAAGAGCAGGAGGAGATTATCCAAATCTGCTTTGCCTGATGGTTTGAGGGTCGTTTGAATTTTTTGAATTTTATAAATTTTTTTTTCTAAAAACCTAAGCAACTTATCTTCATGACGGTTGAAATAAAAATCCCGGACGTGGCCGAATCCATCACCGAGGTAACCATCGCCACCTGGCTCAAGCAAACGGGCGATTACGTCGCCCTCGACGAAGCCCTTTGCGAAGTAGAAACCGACAAAGCCACCCAAGAACTCTTTGCCGAGGCTGCGGGCATCCTCGAAATCCTGGTAGAAGCGGGCGAAACCGTAGATGTAGGGGCCGTGATTGCCCGCATCAGTACCAATGGGGCCAGTGCTACGCCTTTATCCGCCCCGGCCATGGAAGCCATTCCTGCTCCTTCGGAAATGGCCAGCCAACCCGAAAGCAACGGCCCTGCCGAAATCATAGAAATGCGCGTGGAGCCATTTGCCGAATCCATCACTGAGGTCGTGATTGGCACCTGGCTCAAAGCCGAAGGCGATTTTGTGGAAATGGACGAAGGCCTTTGCGAGGTGGAAACGGACAAAGCTACCCAGGAACTGCCCGCCACGGCCAGTGGTATTTTGCACATCGTTGCCACCGAAGGCAGCACCCTGAAAATAGGCGACCTCATCTGCAAAATTGAAAAAGCCCAAAGCGGCGCAAAAACCACTACCCCCAGCCCTTCTCCCAGTTCCTCCGCCACAAACGCCACGCCGACAAGCACCGAAACCAGCTACGCCACCGGAACGCCTTCTCCCGCTGCCGCCAAAATACTGACCGAAAAAGGCATTGACCCGACCTCGGTCAAAGGCACGGGGGTAGAAGGCCGCATCACCAAAGAAGATGCCCTCAAAGCCGAAAAACCTGCCCCCACCCCGCCCCCCTCCAGCGTCACTCCGGCAAAAACGCCCGAAAGCCCCAAAACCCCAGCCCCCGCCGGCGAGCGCACCCAGACCCGCAAGCGCATGAGCCAATTGCGCAAGACTATTGCCCGCCGCCTCGTGGCCGTAAAAAACGAAACGGCGATGCTCACTACCTTCAATGAGGCCAATATGCAGCCCATTATGGACCTGCGGAACAAATACAAGGAGGCTTTCAAAGAAAAACACAAGGTAGGACTGGGCTTTATGTCTTTTTTTGCCAAAGCCTGCGCCCAGGCCCTGATGGAAATTCCGGAGGTGAACGCCCAGATTGACGAAAACGAAGTCGTATATCACAATTATGTCGACCTGTCGGTGGCCGTTTCTACCGAAAGGGGGCTGGTAGTGCCCGTGCTACGCAATGTAGAAAAATGAGCTTTGCCGAGATAGAACAGGGCATCGTGGACCTGGCTGTAAAAGCCCGCGATGGCAAGCTGGCTATCGAGGATATGCAGGGGGGCACCTTTACCATCACCAATGGCGGTATCTTTGGCTCTATGATGTCCACCCCGATTATCAATGCGCCCCAGTCGGCCATCCTGGGGATGCACAATATTATCCAACGCCCTATGGCTGTCAATGGTGAGGTCAAAATTCTGCCGATGATGTACCTGGCCCTTTCCTACGACCACCGCATCATTGATGGCAAGGAAGCCGTGACCTTTCTCGTTGCAGTCAAGAAATACCTTGAGGAGCCCGAAAGGCTGCTGTTTGGGGTGTAAATAAGCTGCCCATTTGCCTTTGTACAAACCCAGTAAGTAGCGGTGAGCCAGGTCTTATCGCTACTTATTTTTTATACTGCTATGAAAAGATTGCATAAAGGCATAAGAAGGGGAGATTTTTTCCAAAAGCTGAAAGGTCCTTAAACAGACGAAGAAAGTAGCACTTCGGCTATGGTGCTCCCATCGATACTCCGTTCAGAAGATGACGGCTGCTCTTCTCCATTGTCCACAGCCCCTATTCAAAGAGCAGATTTTAAGCGGGCCTTTTCCTGCTGCCAGGCTTTTTTGCGGTCGGGGTCCTGGGGTTTTTCCAAATATTTCCCGAATGCTTCGGCATAGGCCGGATGTTCGGGAAAATAGAGCCGGGTGATTTTTTGGTAAGGGGTCAGGTAAAACAAAAAAATGGTGGCCATCCACACCAGGCTCCGGGCCAACACCCGGCGGTAGTGCCGTATCCACTCTACTTCGGTCGCCAGCCGATATTGAAAAGCATCACCAAGAGCAAGGCAAGCATTCCCATTAAGGCATAGCGCAAAAATAATTGGCCTCAGGCCAGAGCATCCACTTGAAGGTAAGTCCAAGCCCA
>JAAUUB010000019.1 GCA_012031215.1 Microscillaceae bacterium
CGGACCCGGTGAGCATCCGAATGTGGTCTTCGGCCTGTACATAATGCATGTAGGGCAATGGCCGGCCCGGGCAATCTCCAGGCTTTGTTCTTGGAGGTCTATTTGCAAAAGGGTGATGGTAATGAAGGATTTAGGGCTCAGACATTGACCCAGGGCTTGGTTAGCAAAAAAAAAGAAAATTCCTCACAGCTAAGGTGGAGGGGTGCCAGGCTTTGAAAAATGCCTTTCATTTGGGCCATGTCAAAGGCGGCATTAGTGCCTTTGCCCGATACATCACCCACGATGAGGGTGATTTTGCCATTCTTCCCGTTATAATAGTCGTAATAATCGCCTCCTACTTCATAAGCTGGTTTCCAAAAAGCTTCAACATCCAGGGTATCATCGAGGAGTAGTCTTTCGGGCAAGAGGCTGGCTTGAATCCTCTGGGCGATGGCTACCTCTTCTTTAAGCCTTTCGGTTTCAATGGCTTTGCGGAGCAGGCGATAGTTTTCAATGGCGAGGCTGGCTTGGCGAACAAAAGTCTTGATGAGGTCGCGTTTTTCTTCATCGAAGCCATCCGGGCCTTTTTTGAGTAGGGTCAAAGTGCCAAAGTTTTGATGATTCACCACGAGCGGGGCTTTCAAAACCGATTCAAACGCAAGGGTTTCCTCCGGCTCGTCTGGGTTTTTATCCAGGCGGCCTTGCCGGGCAAAGGTCTGGCTCACCACCCGCCCCAGTCGTTTTCGGCGCGACTGCGCTTTGAACTTTTGAATCGCCCGCAAATCAATGCCCCGGTTGACGGGCAGCAGGGAATGGCCCATTTCGTCGCGTATTTCAATCCAGGCGGCATCAGCTTTAACCGAGCTGATGGCATTGTCGAGCAAAACTTCATAGACATGGTCTTCTTTTTCACCTGTTTGTAAGGCCTCTGTCAGCCTTTGAAAACTGACTACTTCCTCAATTTTTTTCTCAAAAACGGAGGTGGTGGGCAAATGGAAAAGGATGACCAGAAGAGAAAAAATGCTGTAAAAAAACACAAATACAAACATCGCCAGCACATACACGCTGTGGGTGAGGTCAGGGCTGAAGTGATGGTGGTCAGCATGTTCAATGACCGTGTAGAAAAAATAGTAGGCAAATATGCTAATGAAGAGTAAGAGCAGGATGCTTTGCCATTTTTCTTTTGCGCTTAGATAAGCTACCCAGCCCAGATTGACCGACAAGACCAGCCCCATCAACAATAATAAACCAAAAGCAACCAGAAAGGGAAGATTGTGGTAGTCAAACTCAAAAAAATTAAAAAGCAAACTTACCAATAGCAAATATTCAAACAAATTCCAGGTGCGGGTTACATTTTCGTGCCGCTGGTGGAGAATCATCTTTTTCCAAGAAAAAAAGGCTTGGGTCAAAAAGGCGGTCATCAGACCAATGTTTAAATTAAAAAACACATTGGCCAATTGCCATTTCCAGGCTTGCTCAGGTTGGTTTTCTATCAGGTAAATGCCCACTTGCATAAAGATAGAAAGGGCAGTTGCCACCAGGCCAAAGACAAACAATTGGCTGAGAAAATCCACAAAATGAGGCTCTCGCACCCGGTCTAGCCGCGAATTGATGTAGAAAAATACAAAAAGCAGGAAAAAATTGAGCAGGAGGCCTTTGAGGTAAAAATTTACATCAAAGACCTCTCCATTGCTATAGCCCAGCAGCGCAATGACCCGGATGCCCAATAATAGCAACCAACTCACCAGATTGACATACACAAATATTCCCAGAGCGCTACGTGGCGAAAGCATCAATTGTTTCTTAGTTTTTGCCAAATTTAATCAAAAAAAAGAAATTTTTAGCGGCTATAATTCGGGGCCTCTTTTATTATTTGGATGTCGTGGGGATGGCTTTCGCGAACTCCAGCCGAGGTAATTTTGACAAACTCGGCTTTTTGAAGCTGGGCAATATTGGCGGCACCACAATAGCCCATGCCTGCTTTTAGCCCGCCAATGAGTTGGTAGATGATTTCGGCTACCTGCCCTTTGTAAGGCACGCGCCCCACGATGCCCTCAGGCACCAGTTTTTTGACATTAACCTCTTTGTCCTGGAAGTAGCGGTCGCGCGAGCCCGCTTCCATTGCCTCCACCGAGCCCATCCCCCGGTAGGTTTTAAATTTTCGTCCTTCGTAGAGAACCACTTCGCCGGGGGCTTCCTCTGTGCCTGCAAAAAGCGAACCCGCCATGATGCTTGCTGCGCCACCCGCGAGCGCTTTCACAATATCGCCCGAAAAACGGATACCGCCATCAGCAATCACGGGCACACCAAATTTTTGAGGCTTCGGCGCAGGCATATACCGCCGAGAACTGAGGTACGCCTACCCCGGCAATGACCCGGGTGGTGCAAATACTGCCTGGGCCTATGCCCACTTTTACGGCATCGGCTCCGGCTTCGGCCAGGGCAATGGCCCCCTGAGCCGTGGCTACATTGCCCACTACCAGCTCCAGGTCGGCAAAATGAGCCTTGATTTCGCGCAGGGCTTGCATCACCCCTTTTGAGTGGCCGTGCGCCGTATCAATGCTGAGCACATCCACGCCCGCTTTACGCAGGGCTTCTACCCGCTCCATCAAATCAGGGGTAATGCCTACGGCAGCGCCTACCCTTAGTCGGCCATATTCATCTTTGCAGGCATTGGGCATATCACGTTTTTTGAGAATGTCTTTGTAGGTAATCAACCCTATCAGCCGACCTGCTTTGTTGATAATGGGAAGTTTCTCAATTTTATGTTCCTGCAAGATGTCCTCAGCCATCTGAAGATTCACCCCTTCGTTGGCCGTTACCAGGTTTTCGCGGGTCATCACCTCCGAAACGGGCTGAAGCGGGTCTTTCTGAAAGCGTAAATCACGATTGGTGATAATGCCTACCAGGTAGTGGTCTTCATCTATAATGGGGATACCGCCAATTTTAAAATCCTGCATGATGCGTTGGGCTTCGGCGACGGGGGCTTCTTCGCGTAGCGTGATGGGGTCTAGAATCATCCCGCTTTGGGAGCGCTTTACCCGGCGCACCTGCTCAGCCTGGATTTCTAGGCTCATACTTTTATGGATAAAACCCAGCCCGCCTTCTTGGGCAATGGCAATGGCCATTTCTGCCTCCGTTACAGTATCCATGGCCGCAGTTACAACCGGGATATTCATAGTAATATGGCGAGTAAGTTGGGTTTGGGTATCTACCTCTTTGGGCAGGATTTCGGAGTAGGCAGGCAGCAGGAGCACATCATCATAAGTGAGGGCTTCATAGAGCAAACGGTCAATATGCATGGCAAATAATTTAGATAAGTTATTTGCCAAGCAAAATTAGTAAGATTATCGGATTTGTATGCAGATTTTTAAAAGAAAGAATGAGATGTTTTGAAGAAAATATTCCTAAGTTCACAGCGAAAAACAGGTACTTTGCAAAGCAAGACAGATGACTAACATATATAAAGGAAAATGAAAGGGCTAAGCGGGAGCCCTGGCTTAGACAAAGGGGGACTTATTGTCGTCAAAGTCAGCAAAAAATGCCCGGTTTTTGCAAAATTATCAAAATGTTTATCAATTATAATTTCCTGCCTAATACTATCAATATGAAAAAAGTACGGAGTATAATGCTCATTGATGACAACGAAATTGATAACCTCATCCACGCGCGGTTTTTGAAGGATATGGTCCCGGAGGTAGAGGTTAGCATTTTTCAATCTTCTGCCCAAGCCCTGGCTTTCCTTATTTCAACGGCGGCACAGAACCCCGAAATTTTACCCGACCTCATCTTACTCGATTTGCACATGCCGATGATGGATGGGTTTACCTTTATGAAGGCATATCAAGAAGCAAACCTGAGTCAAGTAAAAAAATTAATATCATCGGTCTTTCTTGTTCCATTTTTGACCAGGAAATACAGGATATACTGGCCCACGATGAAGTAAGTGAGTTCATTATGAAGCCGCTTAATCGACAAAAAATCCGCCAATTGGTGCAAAATAATCTTGCTGTCTCTGAATAAACTCCAGCAAAGCACCTGGCAATTTATCCCTGCCGCAGCGTACGCAATAAATCCTTCACATTTTGAATGAGTTGAGGAAGAGCTATCTCAGGCGGAGCCACATCCAGGTCATCGATATGCCAAAATTGCAACTTGTCTTCCCATTTTGGGAAAATAAGTTGCACCATTGGCCGGTGCTCGGCTTCTTTTAAGGCAATAATGTGGCTGGCCCTTTGCAGGTCTTCTTCTCTCAGGGCTTGTGGATACTGGCTCAAATCCACTTTTATTTCCAGTTTTTCTAGGGCAAACCTGGCATAGGGCGAGATAGGGCCTACATTGCCGGCATTGGGGGCAAAGCCGCGCGAAAAGGCCTGCCAATCCTGCCCCTGCACTTGGGCTTCGTGCATAAAGAAATACTCCGCAAAACGGCTCCGATAATAATTGCCAGTACAGACAAATAAGACAGAAACAGCCATATTTTTTATTTTCATTGAATCTTATCACAAATTAAGGTCATTGGCGGCAAAGCCCAGGCCCGGCACAAATTTTTTTACCCTGGCTTAACCCAAGCGCAATAATCAAGTACAGGTATTGGGCATTTGGAGGGAAATAGGTAATTTGGGCATTTATTGGCATATCTGTTATCCTTGCCTTATGAAACTGATTGAATGTCCGCGTGATGCCATGCAAGGCCTTCCGGGCTTTATTCCTACCCAAACCAAGATTGAGTATCTCAATCAGTTACTACGGGTCGGGTTTGATACCCTTGATTTTGGCAGTTTTGTGTCGCCGGAGGCCATTCCACAAATGCGCGACACTGCCGAAGTGCTGGCTGGTCTTGATTTATCGCAAACAAATACCCGCTTGTTGGCCATCGTGGCAAACCGCCGAGGAGCCGAAACCGCCTGCACTTTTCCAGAAATAGCCTATCTGGGCTATCCGCTTTCTATTTCCGAAACCTTCCAACGCCGCAATACCCACCGGGGCATCGCTGAATCGCTGGCCCTGGTGGCCGAGATACAGGCAATGAGCCAGATGGCGGGCAAAGCCCTGGTTACTTATATTTCTATGGGTTTTGGCAATCCTTATGGCGACCCCTATAACCGGGAGATAGTGTTGGATTTTGCCCAAAAGCTGGCCGATATGGGAGTGCGCATCATTGCCCTGGCCGATACCATTGGGGCCTCCAACCCGGAAAATATTCATTTTTTGTTTAGCACACTGATTCCGGCCTTTCCCACGGTGGAGTTTGGGGCGCATCTTCATTCTACGCCTCAAAGCGTAGTTGAAAAGCTGGAAGCTGCCTTAGCGGCGGGCTGTTGTCGCTTTGATGGGGCCTTCTTGGGTTTTGGGGGCTGTCCGATGGCCCGGGATGAACTGGTGGGCAATATGCCTATGGAGCAGATGTGTTATTTTTTGCAACAAAAGGGCTTTGATTTAGGCGTAAATCCCACTGCATTTAGGAAAAGCCTTGAACTGGCGCAAAGTGTTTTTTTGGGCAATGAAGCCCATTGAGAACCGGGCTTTATTCCTGTTGATTTTGCCTTAGGCTTTTATCTCAAATAAGAAAGAAATAGCTTTCATTTATGCTTCGATAAAAAATTTGGGTAAGACCCACCAGATTCCTCCAATTTTGCGGGAGCATTACGAAACAAGGAATGAAGAAGAAAAAATCAATTTGGCGCAAGACGCAAATCTTTTTTCGGGCCACTCGCCGCCTGCTTAATATCCACTCTAGCTCTGACCCCACCGGTACGATAGAGGACATCTGTGCCAATATTGTCATCAAGGGGTATAATATCTGGATTTTAGTCTGCTCGGCGCTACTGGCCTCTATCGGCTTGGACACCAACTCAACGGCAGTCATAATCGGGGCTATGCTCATCTCACCTTTGATGTCGCCAATTTTGGGAGTTGGGCTGGGGCTGGGCATCAATGATTGGGATGTATTTGTGCTTTCATTGCGGAACTTGGGCATTGCCACCATTTCCAGTTTGCTGGCCAGTGTGGTGTATTTCAACATTACGCCCTTGGGAGAGCCGACCAGCGAAATCCTGGCCCGGACGGAACCCACCCTGCTGGATGTAGGAGTAGCACTTTTTGGGGGAATAGCGGGCATTGTCTCGGGCTCGCGTCGTGAAAAAACGAATGCTATTCCGGGGGTAGCCATTGCTACAGCCCTGATGCCCCCCCTTTGTGCAGCGGGCTATGGCCTGGCCAATCTGAATTTTAGCATCTTCCTGGGGGCTTTTTATTTGTTTTTTATCAATGCGGTATTTATCAGCATTTCTACTTTTCTGATTGTGCGCTATTTGCGTTTTCCGATGCATCGCGAGCCAGACGAAAAGACCCGAAGAACCATGCACAGGGTCATGCTTATTTCGCTTATTATCGTGATTTCTCCCAGTGTTTACTTTCTTTACACCGTCATCAACCGCATCCGAACGGTGCAGCAAATCAATACCCTGATTGATGAGGTAAAGGAGGTCATCACGCGCGACAACCGCCACGAGGTTTTGAATGTGGAGCGTCCGCGCACCAATGAAGAACTCAAAAATATGAAGCATATCAAGATATATGTGTCGGGCAATCCGATTGACTCGGCCCTGATGCGCTATTATGATGAACGGTTTCGGGAAATAGGCGACTTTGATTTCAGTGTTTCACGGATTAGCAATTATTCCTCGGAAGAGATTCGGCAATTTACCGCCGAAAATACTCGCGAAAACATCCTTAAGCTTGAGACCCGCCTGACAGAACTGCAATCGCAACTGGACACGGCCCTGGTGCGGCTGCGGGAGGTCAATATCAAACGGGGACAAAGAATCATGGCGGTACAATTGCTGCGAGAGCTACAGGTGTTTTATACCAATCTGGATACACTCGAAATCTATGACTACCGCTTGCCCAAAGGCCAGCGGGGAGGCCTGGAAAAGGAAAGCAGCAGAAGTTTGACCGAGCTTATATCGGAAAGTATGAACTTTTCGGGCCTTAAAGGCTTGGAAGTAAGCCTGGTTTGGGAAGTAGTAAATCAGGATATGTATCCATTTATGGGTGTAAGGCTAAAGGTGTTTGAGCCTTTGGAGCGCCAGTGGCAGGAAATGATGGAAAATTTGATGGTTTTGAAGGGCAACCCAAAATTTCCTTATCTGACTTTTGTGAGTGAGCCAGTACTGGACAATGTGCTGCCTTATTTTGATATAAGTAAAAATACTCGTTTTCCTTTCTTGAATTTTGCGCTTCGGGACAGTGTCATCGCCGCCCAAAAGCGAAGCCTTGCCGATACCTCTGGGATACAAAGTCAAAAAAACAAACCAACACTCAACCCAATATTGCCCACCAAGCCTAATCTTTCGCGAAATTCGCGCCCGCCTGGTGTGGCGGGGACTTTATACGCCCAACGATGAGCAGAATATCTATCGCTTTCTCAAGATTAAGCTTGATATCCGTCCGCGAGAGGACACCCTTCGGATCGAGAACTTTATCCAAGGCGGGGGGATTTGACGAGCCAATACGAAAAAATATATATTAAAGAATTGCAGGAAAAGGACTTGATTTTCAACAATCCTCTTGTACTTTTAAGAAACATTATACCTTTACACAAAGCAGGTGATTGTTGCGAATGGTCGCGCACCTGATGATTATTAAGCAGATGACCGCTCATGAGCTACCTTGATTTTGACAAAGAAGAACTCGTAAATCTCGAATATTCGCTGGCCCGCGAAACCATCCGTACGAATCGGAGCGGCTCTTTTGCTAGTAGCACTATCGTGGGCTGTAACACCCGCAAATACCACGGATTGCTTATCACTCCGCTGGAGGCTTTTAAGGGAGAGAGGCATGTCCTGCTTTCTACCTTAGATGCTACCATTGTCCAGAAAGAAAATCGATTTCCGTTGGGAATTCATAAGTTTCCAGGGGGGCATTTTTTTCCAAAAGGGCATATGTATGTGGCCGATTTCAGCATGGAGCCTATTCCCAAGATCACCTACCGCATTGGGAGCTTATTACTCACGCGAGAGATATTGCTGGTGCAAGAAGAAGAGCAGATTCTGGTGCGCTACGAACTTCTTGAAACCCCCGAGCCCATCCTGATGCAGATGCAGCCTTTTCTGGCTTTTCGAAACATTCACCAACTGAGCCAGGCCAATATGGACGCATCCCTCGATTTTGGCTGGGTCAAAAATGGAGTAAAGCTTCGGATGTATGCCCATTATCCCTATCTGTTTTTGCAATCCTCCAAGGCCATGGAGTTTGTGCCTGCTCCTGATTGGCATTATAACGTCGAGTACCCCGAAGAGCAAAAAAGGGGTTATGAATATCAGGAAGACCTTTTTATGCCCGGTTATTTTGAACTTTCCCTCAAAAAAGGAGACAGCTTCATCTTTTCGGCTTCCCTTAAAGAAGCCATGCCCGTAGGTTTGAAAAAGCTTTTTGACAAACAACTTCAGAAGAGAATCCCCCGCAACAGCTACGAAAATTGCCTGCTCAACTCGGCCCAGCAGTTTCTGCTACGCAAAGAAGATAAAACCGAGCTTATTGCCGGTTACCCCTGGTTTGAAAAATGGGGCCGCGATACCTTCATTGCCCTGCCTGGCTTGACCCTGGCCATTGAAGATACGAGCACCTGCCGCGAAATATTGGAAAGCAAGACCGCCGAAATAAAAGGGGGGCTTTTTATTAACAATGGGGAAACCAGCCCGCCTAAATACAACTCTGCGGATGCACCGCTTTGGTTTATCTGGGCTTTGCAACAATACACCCTCCACACCGGCCAGAAACACTATGTCTGGGAGCGATTCGGCCTACACATCCAGGCCATCTTGGACGCTTTTCGCCACGGAACCGAATACAATATCCAGATGCTGCCCAATGGGCTAATCTATGCCGGGGTGGAGGGAGAAGCCCTGACCTGGATGGATTCTTCTATGGCGGGCCATAACTACACCGCCCGGATAGGCTGCCCGGTAGAAATCAATGCCCTCTGGTACAATGCCCTCTGTTTTGCCCTCGAGCTGGCTCAGCAGGCACAGGATGCCACCTTTGAAAAACATTGGAAGGACCTGCCCCCGCTCATTGCGCATTCATTTCGTGAGGTCTTTTGGAGCGATGAAAAGCAATACCTGGCCGATTATGTACGGGAGGAGTATAAAGACTGGGCCGTTCGCCCCAATCAAGTATTTGCTACTTCGTTGGCATATTCGCCCCTGAGCGAGGAGCAAAAGCAAAAAGTGCTGGAGATAGTCGAGGATGAATTGCTCACCCCTAAGGGATTGCGAACCCTTTCGCCCGCCCACCCTGATTATAAAGGATTGTATGAAGGCAGCCCCGAAGAGCGCGATGCCGCCTATCATCAGGGAACCGTATGGCCCTGGCTTCTGGGACATTTTTGCGAGGGCCTGCTCAAAATCTATGGCCCGGCTCGGCTGGCCCTGGTAGAGGAAATTTATCTTGGTTTTGAAGAAGAAATGTGGCTGCACGGACTGGGCTCGATATCGGAAATTTATGACGGCAATCCTCCCCACCGCCCCAATGGGGCGATTTCGCAGGCCTGGAGTGTAGCCGAATTATTGCGCATCCGTCAGTTTATTCAACATTACCGCCAGCAGGCTCCGGCCCTTAGTGCGGAATTGGAAATCTAGCAGGACAGAAAGGGAGCATTGGGTATTCACGGATGATAAATCAATAGGAAAAAGAAAAGTGCCTCTTTTTTGGCACTATCGCTCATAACATAAATTTGGGATTACAATGCGAAAGCTTCGCGTATTGATGTTTGGTTGGGAGTATCCCCCGCATATTACCGGCGGCCTGGGAACAGCCTGCTTTGGCCTTACCGAAGGACTGGCCCAAACTGACCTGGACCTGGTCTTTGTGGTGCCCAAAGCCTATGGCGACGAGGACCAGCACCTGGCCCGCATCATCGGGGCCGGAGAGATAGAAGTGAAGCGCAAACAATACTTGTATAAATATACTGGGCAAACCCAAGATTTTGTGCAGGTCAAGGAGTGGATGCTGCCCCTATCGCCCAATGCCGCCTTTTATGAGCACCATCGCCACCAGCTACTCGATACCCACGACCGCACTGAAAGCGAAATCTGGGGCCATTTTCATTTTGAAGGACGCTATGGCACAAGCCTCTATGAAGAAGTGGAGAACTACGCCCTGGTAGCCGCCGAAATTGCCCGCCAGCACGATTTTGACCTCATCCATGCCCACGACTGGCTTACTTATGAAGCCGGTATGATGGCCAAAAAAATCAGTGGCAAACCTTTGGTGGTGCATGTCCACGCGACGGAGTTTGACCGAAGCGGGCGTTTTGTCAATCAAAGGGTCTTTGAAATTGAAAAAAAGGGATGGAAGCCGCCGACCGAGTGCTGACCGTGAGCAATCTGACCAAAAAAATCGCCGTAGAAAAATACGGCATTCCGGCCCACAAAATCACCACGGTTTATAATGCCGTAAAACCCAACGAAAGCAGCTCCGAAACTTTTACCAAAAACACGGACGACAAAATTGTTACCTTCCTGGGGCGCATCACCTTACAAAAAGGCCCGGAATATTTTGTAGAGGCCGCCAAGCGGGTCATTGAGCGAATGCCCAAAGTGCGCTTTGTGATGGCCGGAAGCGGCGATATGTTGCCCCGGATGGTCAAAAGGGTGGCCGAACTGGGCATTGCCGAGCGATTCCACTTCACCGGGTTTTTGCAAGGCACCGAAGTGGACCAAATGCTGGCCATGAGCGATGTCTATGTGATGCCCTCTGTTTCTGAGCCTTTTGGTATCTCGCCGCTCGAGGCCATGCGCAATCATGTGCCCGTCATTATTTCGCGCCAGTCGGGGGTGTCCGAAATTCTGAAATATGCCATCAAAATTGATTTTTGGGATATAGAAGCCATGGCCGATGCCATCTATGGCCTGCTCAACTACAAGGGCCTTTCCCGGATGTTTCGAAAATATGGCAAAGATGAAGTAGATAGCCTCCGTTGGGAAAAACCTGCCCGCGAAGTGCGTCAGATTTATGAAGCTTTGTGCCGCCCTGATTAAAGGATAGGCAAATACCTGACTGTTTTCAAATGTTTATCAAGTAGAAACCTGAGACTTAAAAAAATTATGAGAACCCTCTGCCTGATTTTGCAACTCCACCAGCCCTTTCGCTTGAAGCGATACCATTTTTTTGACATTGGGCGCGATGGCTATTATTATGATGATTTTAAAAATAAATCCATTCTTCGCAAAGCAGCCGAGCAGTCCTACCTGCCCACCAACGCGCTCTTATTAGAACTTATCAAACAACACGGAGAGCATTTTAAAGTAAGTTTATCATTGTCGGGTACGGTCTTAGACCAGCTCGAGATTTATGCCCCGGAGGTCATTGAGAGCTTTCAGGCCCTGGCCCAAACCGGACAAGTAGAGTTTCTCTCCGAAACGTATGGCATTCGCTGGCTTCCCTTACCCACCCCGAAGAATTTGTCTATCAGGTTCGGCTTCACGCCCGCAAAATCAACCGCCTGTTTGGACAAAGCCCACGGGTATTTCGCAATACCGAAATGTTGTATAATGACCACCTGGGTGAAGAGATAGCGCGTTTGGGTTTTGAGGCCGTACTTACCGAAGGAGCCGACCACGTGCTGGGCTGGCGTAGCCCCCACTTTGTATATTTTAATCCCCTGGCACCTAAGCTCAAAGTATTGCTTCGTCATTATCCGCTTAGTGATGACATCACCTTCCGGTTTTCGGACCGTAGTTGGAATGCCTGGCCCCTCACCACCGAGAAATATGCCGCCTGGATAAACAGCCTTCCGCCCCAGGATAAACTGCTCAATCTGGTGCTTTCTTACGAAACTTTTGGAACGTTGCACCACCCCGAAAGCGGCATTTTTGATTTTCTCAGATATTTGCCCCCGGCTTTGCACCGTGATTCTGATTTTCGTCTGGCCACCCTTTCGGAGGCCCTCCAAAAGTATCCGCCCAAAGCCCCGCTAGCTGTGCCCGATACGATTTCCTGGGCCGATGCCGAAAAAGACCTGACCGCCTGGCTGGGCAACGAAATGCAAGACGAAGCCTTCGAGAAACTTTACAAACTCCGACCACTCATCGAGCGCCTGGATGACAAAGCCCTGAAGCGCGACTGGATGTATCTCCAAACCAGCGACCATTTCTATTATATGAGTACTAAGTTTCAGGCCGACGGAGAAGTACATAATTTCTTCAACCCTTACGAATCGCCTTATGAGGCCTTTATCAACTATATGAACGTGCTCAGCGATTTTATCCTGCGCCTGGAAAAGGCTTTGCCGCCCGACCCTGCCGACCGCATTCTTCTTGAAAACGGAAGCCCGGA
Source organism: Microscillaceae bacterium (assembly GCA_012031215.1). GTDB lineage: Bacteria > Bacteroidota > Bacteroidia > Cytophagales > Microscillaceae > JAAUUB01. The sequence goes on from JAAUUB010000019.1 coordinate 12,322, forward strand.
GGAACTGGAAACGCTGGTGGCCAAATCGCAGGCCCTCCTGGCCCAATGGCCGGCCAAACCTGCCCCGCCGCCGGCCAAGGAAGCCGTTCCAAGTGAATCGCCCCTTTTGAAATAAGGCGGAGGAAAACTTGTTGCCTTCCAATTTGGTAAGCTTGTTTTTTTGCTTTGCCAAAGGAAATCGGAAGATACAGTACGGGTTCAACTTTGCTATATCTGGCCCAGGACGGCAATTTCATTTTCGGGTAGAGGGAGGGATTTGTTTGATTTAGCGATTGTAGAGGGTAAATAAAAACCGTTTTTTTGGCCGGAGTTTTTAGCAGAAGTTTCTAATCTGTATTCCCCAAGTTTTGCCTTTCCTGAAAGCCATTATGCCAGCAGCAATTCTAGCGGAGGGGGAAGCCCGCCCCAAACCTATTACCCATTCTTGTTGACAATAAGCTCGCAATTTACAGGCTATGCCAAAGTCTTGATGTTAGTTTGGGGATGGAATTAAAATAAAATTAACACCGCCTTTTTTGATTATTCAAAGATGAAGGCTAGTTTGACGAATAATTTCTAAACCAACTCCTGATAATTGCATCAGACAAACCACTAAAAAATGGCCGAGCAAAAAGACCTGGACTTCACCTACTCCACCATCGACGAGATTTTTCGTTTGAGCATCGGAGAAACAGCCGATTATAGCGGGGCTAAATATGATGGCGATTTTACAATGAGCCTTGAACAGGCACAAGAAGCCAAACACAAATTTATTGCCGATAGCCTGCATATCAAATCGGGCAGCAAAGTCTTGGATATGGCCTGCGGCTGGGGGCCTTTTTCTAAATACATCAAGGAAAAAAGAGGGGCAGAAAGCATAGGCCTCACCTTGTCGCAAGGGCAGGCCGCCGCCTGCCAGAAAAATGGCCTCAATGTAATCGTCAGAGACTGCCGATATGTGAAACCCGAGGATTTTGGCACCTTTGATGCCATTGCCTGCATTGGCGGGCTCGAACATTTTTGCTCGGTAGAAGAATGGCGGGCCGGCAAACAAGAACAGGTTTACCGCGATTTTTTTAAAACGGTGTACGATTTATTGCCCCAAGGGGGAAGGTTCTATATGCAAACCATGACCTTCAGCAAGAATATGATTGACTATGAGGATTTTGATATAAACGCCGAAAAGTATTCTGCCCCCCACGTGCTGGCCCTGATGGTCAAAGAATTTCCGGGCTCCTGGCTGCCCTATGGCCCCGAAATGGTCATTCGTAATGCTGAACCACATTTCAAGCTTATCTCCCAGAGCAGTGGCCGCCTGGATTATATCGAAACCATTGGGCAATGGCGAAAACGCTTCCGAAAATTTCATTTTAAGAAATACCTGCTTTATCTATCCCTGATTCCCAAATACTTCATGGATAAGGAGTTCAGGCATTTGGTCTCCATCTTCAGGGTCAGCCCAAATCGCGTTTGTTTTGAAAAGGAAATTATGGACCATTATCGTCTGGTATTTGAAAAGGTCTAAACACCGCCCCAATACAAATCCAAAAATTTGAACGGTGTCCTATGGCTTCACTTTCGCAGTTGAGAAAGTGCAAAAAAAATCCGTGTGGTCGTTGCTTCGGGATGTGTCGGTGGGAAATCCCGAAGCATCGCCGCAAAATTATTGGTAGCGGAATAAAAACCTACTCCCTTCATTCGGCTTGGATTAATTATACTCAAAACACCAGCCCCAGGCTCAGGTATATGGTGCGCGGATTGGCCGGAATGATGCCTGGCCCCGGATAGCTTTCGGCTCTACGAGTAAAATAACGGGCATTTGTTACATTATTGACACTGAGGGAGGCTCGCCACCAAGTGCCCTGATACTGGGCCGACAGATCGGCTACCACATAGGCCGGGATAATCCCGCCTACGGCCGTGGAAGTGCGCGGTGAGTTGGTGGCATCGGTGTATTGTTCGCTCACCGAGGATGCCTGCCCCGTGAGCAAAAGTTTTTTCCACTTCAGATTAAAACCTCCCCGCAACATCCAACGGGGGGCGTTTTCTACCCGCTTACCAATGATTGCCGGGTTTTGAGAGTTGATATATTGGGCCTCTGTCCACGAAAAATTGACAAACCAGGCCAGTTTTAGCCCACTTTTTTTGCCAAAAAGCCAGTCGCCTGTTTCCAGTTCGGCAAAAGCCTCTATACCATAATGGCGCGAATCACCCACATTGGTTTGAAACCGATAATCCAAAAACAAAGGGGGCTGATTGGCCAGCACCAAAAACCCAATTCGGTCATTATAGCGCAAATAGAAGGCACTTATGTCAAAGTTCAGCCGCCCCGACCATTGTCCACGTGCGCCCAGGTCCAGGTTGTAGCCCCGCTCATCTTTGATAAGGCTGTCAAGCTGATAATTCGGATTATCTATTCGCAGGTCGCTGAAAGTAACCGAGCGATAATTTTGGGAGAAATTGCCATACCATTCCCAATTTTCGCTGGGCTTGTAGCTCAGGCCCAAGCCTAAGAGCGCAAAAGAACGAAACACGCCTGTCTGCTCAAAAAAGCGCGCCTCGCCCACAATATTGCCAGCCATATCAGTACTCTCCACTTTATAGGTGCCTTCGGAGCGTGTGCGAAGGTGTTCTAACCGAATACCGGGGGTCAGGCTGAGGCGTGGGCTTAGATTGAACACATTTTCGGCAAAAAAGGCATAATTGCGGCTTGGAAAATCAAAATCGGAATTTTCCAAATCATTGGGATTGAGAAAAGTAAAATCTGGGCTGGCCAGGGCATTGGCATCCCCCTGTTGCTTGAGGGTAAAGCCCTGATAATACCGAAAGCCTAACAACAAAGCGGCCGCTGAGACCCCAATGAATAACGATGTAGCAGCCGGGTTTCCTGGCCAAAATTGCGGTATTGGTCTCGGATAAGGGTGCGATTATCGCCAAAATCGGCCACCGTGATACGCTCCAGGTTGCCCAGTGCCTCTCGGCCAGACAAAAGCCAGAACTGCCGAAAATTGAGCCGGGTGCGCTCACTGAGGCGATAATCCACTAAAAAAGCAAATAAATTCCAGTTGACCTTGAACCAATTGCGGGCCCGCTGCGACTGGCGCGGGTCTTGCGCAAAAAAAGCATCCGTAAGCCCTCCCGGCTGTTGGGCCAGATAATAGAGGCTGGCATATTCTATGCGGAAATCCAATGATTCACTGGGGCGGTAACCCAGCCTTACAAAGGCACTATGCAAATCAAACCCGGAATTAGGGCGCCAGCCTTCGTTGTGCTTGTATTGATAATAACTCAAATAGTGCCATTTACCCAAAGTGCCGCTCACACTGCCAAAGGCATTGAAAAAGCCATAACTTCCTCCGGCCAGGTCTAGCTCCCCGCTGAATTTCTGGTCTTGGGGCGCTTCTTTGAGCACAAAATTGACCATCCCGCCAAACTGAGGCCCATACTGAAGCGAAGCCGCGCCCCGCACCACTTCAATCCGCTCTACGGCTTGCATAGGGGGCGTGTAATAGCTTTCTGGGTAGCCAAGAGCATCGGCACTCATATCATAGCCATTGAGGCGGGTATTGAAATTGGCGGTGCGCCCCGGGCTCAAACCCCGGGCGGCTATATCAAGCTGTAGGCCAGCCGCATCGCTTTCCCAGATATTCAGCCCTGGCACACGCCCAAAAATCTGGCGGGCATTGTTGGTCGCTTCATTGCTGGCGATATTGTTCAGAATGATGACCTCATTTTTCTTGGCTTCGTAAATACCCACCCCTTCCACCGCATAAAGACGTTGTGCCGTGAGGGCACTGGTCTCGGCGGCCTGCCCTTCTACCTCGATGGTGCGCAGGTTTTGAGAAAACTCGCGCATGCTTAGCCATACAAGCACCTCGGGGCGGTCCACACGAATGGTTTGGCTTTGGCTTTGCAAGCCAGCAACATAGCAAGTAAGCGTGTAAACACCGTAAGCCAGGCCTTCAAAACGAAAAGCACCATCACTTCCCACTTCTTTTTTTTGCGATAATTCGGCCAGAAATACTTCTCCAGAGCGACTCTGGCCTTTTTCATCCAGTATTTTCCCTACCAGGTTGCCCGTCTGTGCCTCCAGCCCCAGAGTGCCCAAGCCCAGCAAAAGTCCAACAAGCAGGAAGGCTTGCTTTGAAATACGCATACCTTTATTTGGATTAAGTTCAAATAAGCTGGTGCAAAGCTATCAAGCGATGGGCTTGCCAACAAATTAAAAAGTATTAATTTGCCCAAAGTTTCAGGAAGGGTCTTGAAACAGACAAAAGGAGATTCAAGAAGTAAGTAAATGCCTAGTCAAACTAAATGCACAAAAGATGGAAGCTTTATTAAAAAAACTTAATTTCAAACCGGGCTCAAGGGTTTTTTTGGGCAATATTCCCGATGAGTGGCAGGCTTTGTCCGATTGCTTTCGCGCCGAAGGGATTCTTTTCATTGAGCCTGTATTGGATAAAACCATTGACTTTGCCCTGGTTTTTGTGAAGGAGCAGGCCCAAATCGCGGCTGTTTTGGACTGGCTGCCCACCCAAATGCCCGGCGATGCTTGCCTTTGGTTTGCTTATCCCAAAGCCACTGCCAAAAAATATCATTGCGATTTTAACCGCGACACAGGCTGGGAAGCCCTGGGCAAGGCCGGGTTTGAGGGGGTGCGCCAGGTGGCCATTGACGAGGAATGGTCGGCACTCCGTTTTCGTCGGGTAGAATTTATCCAAAAAATGACCCGGCAAAAAACCCGAGCCCTCACCCAGGCAGGCAAAGCCAAAACCCAAACAGAGGATTAAGCCGGAAAACGCATGCGGTAATCTACTTTCACCTTGCCCTTGCTGATTTTGGCCAGCTTTGACTTGAGCAGGGTTTTTTTGAAAGGCGAGATATGGTCAGTAAACAAAATGCCTTCAATATGGTCGTATTCGTGCTGAATCACCCGGGCAGTGACTTCGTCAAATTCCTCTTCGTATTCCTGCCAATCTTGATCAAAAGAGTGGATTTTGATAAACGTCATCCGGCTTACATCTTCCCGGATGTTTGGAATACTGAGGCATCCTTCCTCGTAGGGCCAGGCCTCGCCCGATTCGGATAAAAGGCGGGGATTGACAAAGGCCCGCTTGATGCCTTCGCCGCCTTCGCTCATTCGGGTAGAATCTATCACAAACAAACGCAGGGGCAGGCCTATTTGAGGAGCGGCCAGACCAACGCCATTGGCGGCATACATGGTTTCGTACATATCTGCCACCAATTTTTTGAGGTCTAATTGGGGGTCGGCGGGGTCTATTTCACGGGTCGTTTGCCGTAATACCGGATCGCCGTAAGCTACAATAGGATAAATCATAGATATTTATTCGGGTTCAGTGAGAGCCAGGCACTAGCCATTCATTGTTTACCATTTTTTTGTAAAAAATGCGGGCTTGGCTCCCGGTTTAGTTGCACTTTGTAAAAGTAAGGTTATTTTTGAAAAATTGGTAATTTCAAACGCATCAGAAAAGCTATCCAGAAAGCTTGATTGGCACGATACTTTTTTAAACACGCACTGATATGAATTCATTACGATTACTCAACTTCTGCCTGGCCTTTATCGTCCTGGCCACTGGCCCTGCCTTGGCCCAAAACCTGGCCGCCCTCAAAACCAAAATCAACCAAATGGCCGACCAAATTGAGCCTAAGGTAATAGAATGGCGGCGACATTTTCATCAAAATCCGGAGCTCTCGAACCGGGAGTTTAAAACGGCCGAGAAAATCCTGGCCCACCTCGAGGCCCTTGGGCTGGAAGTAAAAACCGGCGTAGCGCATACGGGCCTCGTAGCCTTGCTCAAAGGTGGCAACCCGGTCCGGTGGTGGCTTTAAGGGCCGATATGGATGCCCTGCCCGTAGTAGAGCGGGTTGATTTGCCTTTCGCCTCCAAAGTAAAAACGACATACCTCAATCAGGAAGTAGGGGTCATGCACGCTTGCGGCCACGACACCCACGTGGCCATTCTCATGGGAGTGGCCGAAATTCTGACCCGCCACAAAGACCAACTCAAAGGCACGATAAAGTTTATTTTTCAACCTGCCGAAGAAGGCGCTCCCGAAGGCGAAGAAGGGGGCGCCGAGCTTATGGTTAAGCAAGGTGTGATGGAAAATCCTAAAGTAGATGCCGTTTTTGGGCTGCATATCAATTCCCAGACGGAGGTTGGTCTGATTCGCTATCGCCCCGAAGGTACAATGGCCGCAGCCGACCGCTTCCGAATTGTGGTCAAAGGCCAACAAACCCACGGTTCGCAACCCTGGGCCGGCAACGACCCGGTCGTGGTGGCGGCCCAGATTGTAACAGCCCTCCAGACCATCGTGAGCCGCCATATCAATCTGACCCAAAACCCGGCAGTGGTGTCGGTAGGTCTCATCCGTGGAGGCGTACGCAACAACATCATCCCTGAGGAGGTAGAAATGATTGGCACCATTCGCACGTTTAGCTTTCAAGACCAGGAAAATATCCACCAACGCATCCGGCAAATTGCCGAAAACATCGCCGAAAGTGTGGGAGCTAAGGCCGAAGTAGAAATCGTCAAGGGCTATCCGGTTACCTATAATGACCCCGCCCTGACGGCCCAGATGCTTCCAACACTCCTGAGTGTGGCCGGAAAAGACAATGTGCAACTAACCCCGGCCGTAACCGGAGCCGAAGACTTCTCTTTCTTTGCTCAAAAAGCACCCGGTTTATTTGTTTTCCTGGGGGGGATGCCTAAGGGCAAAAATCCGGCAGAAGCCGCGCCACATCATACCCCGGATTTTTTTATTGAGGAAAGTGGGATGAAACTGGGAGTAAAAACCCTTTGCCATCTGGCGCTCGACTATATGGAGCAGTTTAAGCCCTAGCTTTGCCGTAACACATCTTGTTTTGGGGCTCTCAGTTTGCGAACACTTACTGAAACCAAAACAAGATGTATCAATTTGCTTTCCTTTCTGCTTTTACTTTTGGGTTAGGCCTTTGGGATTGCTGGCAAGCGATTGAATTATTGCTTAACGCTACCACCCTGGCCGACCTGCGCTGGGTAGAAACCTTGGATATGCTGGTCGACCTGCCTCTGCGCTCCTTTGCCCGATTGCTGCCTCCTCACTGGCCTATTGCCCGCTGGGCCAGCCGAATCCCAAACTAAGTTTGTTTATTCGCGATGTTGGCCTTACCTGCAAGAACAAAGAAATACTCCCCGCCCTTTCCAAAAAAATTATCACGATTCAGAGCCAGACAGATGCTTGGGCGCATAGGCTTTGAGGCGGTCTTTTAGAAATTGGCGGGCAATAAAGATACGGTTTTTGACCGTGCCCAGGGGAAGATTGAGCCGGGTGGCAATTTCGGTATATTTAAAGCCCCGGTAATGCATCACAAAAGGCTTGCGGTAGCTCTCTTCCAGATGGTCAAGGGCCTTGTGAATATCCGCCAGGGCAAAATCGGAATAGGCCTGGTTATCGGCTGTATGTTCCTGACTGTTTAGAAAGTGTAAATTTTCCGTCGAGTCTAAAAAAGTACTCCTTTGCACCACTTTTTGCTTTTTGGTGATAAAGGTGTTTTTCATAATCGTGTATAACCAGGCTTTCAAATTGGTACCTTCCTTAAATTTATCCTGATTGGTCAATGCTTTCAACAAAGTATCTTGAATCAGGTCATTGGCATCCTGGTCGTTTTGGGTCAGTTTGAGGGCGTAGGGCTTCAAGAAATTACCCATGTGGCCTAAGGAATTGGTTTCGGAGATACTCATAGAGGAGACATTTTTTGTTTAAGCAAAATTAATGAAGATTAAACAAAATCAAATAAATTTTCAGAAATATTTGAAAGTTTAATTCATTAACGCCAAGCTCGCAATTTCGTTTCCGGCACAATACATTTATTTTTGTCCCCTGGCCGACACCCGGCCCGGCACTAAAAGCCCTGGCCCGGGGTTTTATCAGTGTTTAAACATTAAATCAAAATCACAATGAAAAATTTCCTGCTTTTTGCCCTTTTATTTTTGAGCCTTACCCATTTTAGTGCAATGGCCCAAACTGCCGAAATCTTCAGTACCAAGAGTGGGGCCATTCAAGGCTATGACCCAGTAGCCTATTTTAAAGCTGGCAAAGCCCTCAAAGGGCAAGCGGCCTACAAAACGACCTGGAAAGGGGCTACCTGGTATTTTGCCAATGCCGAAAATCTGGCGGCTTTTAAAACCCAGCCTGAAAAATACGCGCCTCAATATGGCGGCTACTGCGCCTATGCCGTTTCGCAAGGCTATACCGCTAAAATTGACCCTGAAGCCTGGAAGATTGTGAAAGGTAAATTATACCTAAACTACAATGCCCAGGTGCAAAAGACTTGGGAAGGCCAGCAAACAGATTTTATCCAGAAAGCCAATCAAAACTGGCCTAAGATTATCAATAAGCAATAATTTGCTGATTTCCGGAGGTCATTAGGGGGCCTTCGGCAAGCGGCTTAATTTTTCGGGTGTCGGTTTGGCGAAAAGGTTTTTGAGGGGTTTTGGCCAAAAAAGATTATTCTTTTTTGCCAATGCGAAGGCCCTTTCCCTTGAGTTTACTTTCAGAATCAGTATCAGGACTGGTTTCAGAAAGGGAAAGACTTTCTTTCTCGGCGGCCAGTTTTATTTTGAGGCGGAGGGTTTCGGACTTAATTGTTTCGGGCGCTGCGGGTGTTGCTGCCTTTTTATCGGTTGCGGCCCCTTTCAGACTGGGCTTGGGCGCGGTTTCGTCTGCTTCTTCGCTTTCTTTCAAAGGCAGGTTTTTGAGGGCCTGAAAAACGGCCTCTATGCCTGGGCGTTTTCGGAAATCAGCCTGTAGCATTTGGGCAATCAGAAGGCGCAATGCTTCCGGAATCAGTTCATCGTGCAGCTCCAGGGTTTGCCCGGCATAGACCGCAACGCCCGCATAGCTATATTTTTCCTGGTCGAAGGCTGGTAGCTTGCCCGTGAGGTAGAGGCAAAAAAGCAAGCCCAGGGCAAAAATATCCGACTTGATGGTGAGGGATGCCCCGGTAAGGGTTTCGTCTTTTTGGATAAAGCGCACCATTTCGGGCGAGTAAAAAACCATATCCCCCACGAGGTCTTCGCTCATTTCGGGTGGATTGCCAGAAAAATAGCTGTTGTCAAAGTCAATGAGCTTGGCGGCATAAGTGCCCGTTTTGGTCTGCTTGATAAGCACATTATCCGGCTTGAGGTCGCCGTGTACTACTTCGGCACTGTGTAAGACATTGAGACTATGGCCAATGGTTTTAAGAATCAGCACCCTTTTGATTAAAGGCAAGGCGGCAATTTCGGCAATGGAGAGCGAGGCAACATCCACTTTTTCGGTTACTTTATAGTATTTACTTTCATTTCTAAAAAAATCAACGGTAAATACCAGGTTTCCCCCACGGCCGCATTTTTCGTTAATGTGTTGCATCAGGGCGCGATGGTGCGCTTCAAAACGCTCGCAAATCACTTTCTTTTTGGCTTTGCTGGCCGCACTGCCAGGGGCTTCTTTGGTGGGGTATTTGGGCGAAAGAAATTCTTTGATGAAAAACTCTTTTCCACCTTTTCTGGCAAAGCTCCACTTGCTCAGTCCCCCGCCGGCAGTGGTAAAATCTTTCAGCACTTCGTAGCCCTTAATCAAATCGCCTTTGCGCATACATACCGGATTTTGGGCAAATTTATGCCAAATTATGCACATCTGCGTCAATATCCGGCCCTTTCATTGAGCAAACCCCGTTTGCACACAAAGCCTTGACATGTAGAAACAAGAAATAGGAATTTATTGATTTTTGCTAAGCAATGGCTTACAGAGAAGCCAGCAGATAACCTACATAAATAATATACCCTACCACAAAAAGGCCGCCTTCCAGACGGCTGATTTTGTGCCCCCGGCCAATCATCACCGAACTAAAGACAATCAGGCTACAAATGATATTGATGACCAGGTCAAAATTGGCCTGAGGCTGGAAAGGAATCGGGGTGATGGTAGCAGAGATACCTAATACAAAGAAAGTATTGAAAATATTAGAACCTACCACATTGCCCAGGGCAATGTCGGAGTTTTTCTTGTAAGCAGCCACCACAGAGGTAGCCAGTTCAGGAACAGACGTGCCGGCGGCCACAATGGTTAAGCCAATGACGGACTCGGTCATTCCCCAGCCTTTGGCAATGATGATGGCATTGTCCACCAGCAATTGACCACCCAAAAACAAACCACCAAAACCCAACATAACAAACAAAATAGATTTCCAGATTGGCATCAGCTTAATGGTCTCGCCGAGTTTTCAGGATTTTTGATGGCAACATACACCGAGTAATATAAAAAGACACAGAAGAAACCCAATAAGACCAGCCCGTCGGTGCGGCTGAGTTGTGAAATAGTCTGCCCCTCCAGCAAAATATCATTGGCACATACGGCCAGCATCAGTGCGGCCAGCAGGGTGAGGGGGATTTCTATCCAGACCGAGTTGCTTTTGACCGAGACCGGAGATACGACAGCCGCAATGCCCAGGATCACCAAAAAATTGAAAATATTACTTCCCACTACGTTGCCAATGGCCAGGTCGGTCTTTCCCTGCACCGAAGCAAAAAGGTTGACCGTAAGCTCGGGAGAGGAAGTACCAAAGGCCACAATGGTCAGGCCAATGATTAAATCCGAAATGTTGAGTTTTTTTGCCAATGCGGAGGCACCATCCACCAGCGCATTTGAGCTAAAAACAATGATAACAATACTTAGGGCCAGCAGTAAGACACTCATAGAGGGGCAAGGTTTGGTAAAATTGCGAAGGCGAAATTAAATCGGTTTTTTGCAAACAAACAAACCTTGCTCATTTATTTTCAAAAGCCCCAGAATTCCTAAAGCCCGGCACTAATCAAAAAGGTCGTGGCAAAGGCAATAATGGCGTACAATTCAGGGAACACGGCCAAAATCATTGTGCGTCCAAAGACATCATAGCCCGCCCCAATGCCCGCAATGCCATTGGCGGCTACTTCGCCTTGCTTGACGGCTGAGAACAAACCCACAAAACCCAGCGCAAAACCAGCCGCCAGGATGGCAATGCCCTGGGGAAGGGTGATACTTTCGTTTAGCACTCCTTGTGAATTGATGATAAAAAAGCCTGCGAAGCCATAAAGCCCTTGTGTGCCTGGCAAAGCACTCAGCAACATATAGCTGCCAAAAGCATCTTCTTTCTTTTTTAAAGCCCCAATGGTGGCATTGCCGCCCATCGAGACCCCAATGGCACTGCCAATGCCCGCCAGCCCTACCATAAGGGCCAGGCCAATATAGGCCAAAATAATTGCTGTTTCCATATTTTGCACTTGATTCAAGAAGGTTTCACTGTTCAGTGGTAGTTTTCCATACTTACTTTGATAAAAAGATTTTCTCAAAAAGCTTAATTTAATTGGGCCATTTTGCCTCAAAATCTTCACGGTAAGGCCGATAAGGCCGCCCTCCGCCCTGGAAGCCCGCATTTTTATAAAATTCTACAAAAGTAAGCCGCATTGGATGCACAAAAGCCCCCAGTGAAGCAATGAGCAGGTTGGCCAAATGACCTACACCCAAAAATAACACAAACAAAAACCAACCTATATAATCGATTTGTAAAATCTGCTGGGCAATGTCATTGATGACAAAGCCCAAAATAGAACTAGAAATACCGAGGGCAAATAGCCGAATGTAGGACAAAACATCGCCAAAAAAGCCCGTGATATTATACAAATCCCAGATTCCTGCTCCCAGTCGTCTTCCCCAGTTGCTTTCCGGGGCATAAAACAGGATAATCAAGGCGATGCCCAAATACATCGTATAAGCACTCCATCCGGGTAGCCACTTTATCAAGTAAAGGTCTAAAAGACTCAAAATGAGCAGCACCCAGCCCAGCGGGTCCAGGGCGGCAGCCCAGCTTTGCTGTCGGTATTGGTTATAGGCTTTGATACATAAGCCAAAAAGAATTTGAATCAGGCCCAGCAGAAGGGCCAACTGAAAAATCTGGTTTTGATTGAGGATATAATTTTTCCAGGCGGCGAGGGCCGGGATTTTGGCCATCTCCAGCCCAAAAAAAGTGCCCGTGAGCAAGCCAAACAATACCGTAGCTCCTCCCAGCCATTGGGCCAGGCGCAGATAAGGCTTTTGCGAAGGATGGGCCCGGTATTGATACAGCCCAGCGCCAAAGAGCAGCACCAGCCCATAACCCGCATCGCCGAGGCAAAACCCGAAAAAAGAAAGAAAAAGGGGGCGAAAAAGGGGGTCAAGTCAAGCTCCTGGTAGCGGGGCAGGGCATATAACTGCCCAATAGGCTCAAACAAACGGGTAAAAAAATTATTTTTGAGCAATACGGGGGGCTGGTCGTTTGCATCTACTGGCAGGGTCTCAAAAAAAATCTGTCTTTTTTGACAAAGTTGTTCCAGGGCCTTAGCCACCGCTTGGGGTACCCAGCCCGTGAGCACCCGCAGCCTTCCTTCGTATAGGTCTTGACTATGGGCCAGGGCATAAGCCTGCCGAAAGTGGCCTTCCCATTGGATAATTTGGGTGTGCAAAAGCGGGCCTTCGGTTTGGGCAAAAGCGGCCAGTTCTGCCTCCAAAGCCTGGATCTGAGCCTGATTTTTTTGCCAGGCGGCCTGCCCATAAGAAAGCGGAAAGCGGGGGGGGGGGCAAAGGGGCAAAAGCTAATGTGGGGGGCGTGGTTCCGACCCAGGCCAAAATCATTTTGTCTTCTCTTTCGGCCAGGGGCCAGCAGTTCTCAAGCGACTTACTTTTCTTTTGCCATTGTGCTTTGGGAAGGGCATAGAGCTGAAGCTTGCAGCCCCGCATCCCGAAGTGCTTGGAGCTTTTCCGCCGAAAAATCGCCCCAGATTTCGGCCATTTCAATTTCTTCGGCCAGGGCTTGCTGGGCTTGATAGAGGGCTTTATGGCGGTTTTGCCAGTCCTTTATCCATTGCAGGGCTTGGCTGGCGGTTTTCCCGGGGGGCAGGGCTTGGGGTGGATTTTCTGAAGCGGGCAAAAAAGCGGCCTTGCTCTCGAGGAAATGCAAAGCTTTTCTGGCCTCCTGGTAATTTGCCCAGTCGGCAGGCGGGGAAACAAGCGCGGGGTTTTCTTCAATATGCAAAATACCCAGGGATTGCAAATCAAGCAGAAAGGGCGGCAAATCCTGGTGATGCACCCAAAACTGATATTTCTGCATCCGAGTAATCATAGAGCTAGGGCAATTCGCTGTTTAACAATTTTTTGAGCCGCTTTTGAGAGGTTTTCTTCATCTTCAAGGTAGCGTTTGATTTTGAGAATGGCCACCTGATAGGCGGGTATTTGAACTTTTTCGTAAAGATTTACCTTTTGCGTCGTTTTTTTTCGGGCTTGTTCCAGGATGTTTTCGGATTCCTGCCAAATCTGTACTTCGGTTTGCAGGTAGAGCAGGCGCTCGAGTTGTTTTACTCCTTCTAAAAACCAGGCTGGGCGATTGAAGAGGCTAAAGGGCCTTAAATGGAGTGTCAGCGATTCTAAAACCGGTATTTTGACCCCCGCAATGCGCCGGGTTTGGGTAGTGATTTGGCCAACTTCTAACAAACCCTGCTCAAACTCTATCCATAAAGCCCCTAATTGCTGGTATTGTGCCAGGGCTTGCCGAAGTGCTTCTTGTCTTCGGGCCACCTCCTGGCGGGCTTTTTGCACCTCCTGGCGCAAGGCTGCTTCTTTGCTTTGCAAAGTAGGCAGGGCCTTTTCCCGAATTTTAAGATTTTTCTCAAGTGCTTGAAGTGCCGTTTTATTGTACTCTATACGTAGGGACATATTGGGCAAAACTTGTTTGTTGCCAAATTAATCGTTCGGCCAAACAAAACCTAAAAAAAAAGCAAGCGATACTTGTTTTTCTCTAATTTAGTGTTGTTTAAGAGGATTTTGCCTGTTGCCAAAAAGTGAAGTTTACTGGAAAATAGATTTGGCCTCAGCCCATTTTTTTGCTTTATAGGGGGCAAAAAACATCCTTTCTTAAAGCCTGAAGACTTGGGTTTGGAGATTAATGAAAAATAGCAGAAATTAAACGCAGTTTTATAAAAGATTACCGATGATTTCACACGCTTTGCCCCTTCCTGACACGGCCATAAAAGCCAAGCGGCCTTCTTTTAGCGATGCTTGGAAACATTATCAACGTTTGAACGAAGAGCAGAAGCAGGTGATTCGCAACCGGGGCCTCGATAGCCACCATACGCCGGCCTATTGGTTGCATTTTTTGTAAGACCTGGTTGCTTTTGACCAATTGGCCGACCAGATTCGCCCACGATTGGGCAATACGGCCGCTTCTATCCTGGCATTAGGGGGCTTTGTCAATATTTTTGTGGCCGTTTTTACCCTGAGCAATGAGGCCATAACGCTATACTTTATCTTACAAGCCGTTTTGGTGGGGATATTGTCAATAGGTGTCTGGTTTTGGGTGATGTATGAACTCCTCAAAAAACGCGATATTCCCAATTATCTTCGCCTATTTATTGTGCCTTTGCTGGTGATACTTAATGAAGAAATGGCATTTGGCAAAGAGATGCGCCTCCGCTTTGACCTGCGACGGAAAGACCGCCAAGACAATATCACCCATACCCACCGCAATTTTACGCCTAATGCCAAGTGGATAAGTCGTTTTCCCTTGCTGGTGTTTTTGGCGGGGTTTGCAATGATGTTCCTGGGACTGATTTTTCAATCGGATTATCTGCTTATTTCCTGTTTTTTTGCCATTTTTGCAGGCATTGTTTTGATGGTAGCCATCCCCCTGATTGGCACCAAATACCCTAGAATCATCCACACCATTCATGCTTTTCCCTGGCTGGAAGTGCAGGCCCGCTTGCACGATGGTGCTAATTTAGATTTGCAAATAGAAGATGAGGTAAACCGCTTTCTCATCACGCAGCGCAAGCGTGGCAGTAGCGGCAAGACCAAAATTAAGACCAAAACCAAGTACAAAATCCGCACGCATTTTCGAGTGCGACTGGCTTTGCCTACGGATAAATACGACCTGGCCACGGTTCCAGCTTCTGTCCGCAATCGGGAGGGCCTGAAAATGAAAAGCAAGCGTACAGAAAGGCGCGATGTCATTAGGCTGGATGCGCGCCAGAAAAGCAAAGATATTAAGGCCGTGCCCGATTTTCGCCAGTTTTTGTACTGGGTGGCCGATGCCTATCGGAAATTTGAACAAAAAAAGGCTTCGGCCTGAGGCGCGGGGCCGCAAGTTTTTTCTATTTTTTATTTTTGGCTTTCAAAACTCCAACAAATATGGAAAATCAAAATCCGGAGAATCCCGAAGCGGAAATCCCGGCGGGCCGCCGGGGCGACTGCCAAAAGGGCTTTTTTGTCCTCCGCCGCTGCGAAAAACCAGCCATGGCCAAGTGCGCCCTCACCCGCCGCTTCGTCTGCGAAGATTGCGCCGTGAAATATGAAGATAAATGGGTCAATCGTGAGGCTTATGCCCAGGAAATGCAACGCCAAAACAAACCCCGGCCTACTTATGAACAAGAAATGAACCGATGGCAAACCCGGGATGATGTGGATTATGCCCTTTGGTATTATTATATGCGGGATGATTTTTATACTTCCCAGGGCTTTGAGCCATTTAGCGGAAGTGATGAGAGCAGTTTTGGGGGCGGAGAATTTGGCGGGGCCGGGGCCGAAGGGGGCTGGGACGACGAATCAGGCCCGGGGGGGCTTTATGATAGCTAGTCGGTCTGAATTCTTATTCCCATCACGAGTATATCATCCACCTGGGCGTGCCCTTGCATCCAATTGCCAATGGTTTTTTCCAAGACCCGGTGCTGCAAAGGCATAGGTTCTTTATGGATAGATTCTATCAATTTGCGAAACCTCGATTTCATCAGCTTACGACCCTGAGGCCCGCCAAACTGGTCCTGGTAACCATCGCTATAAAGATATACCAGGGTCTCTTCCTCCAGGGGAATCGTTTTGTTTTTAAACTGACGACTGACCCCTTGAGAGTGCCAACCGCCAATGGGGTTGTTATCGCCCGCTATAATGCGCAATTGCCCGCCTTGTACGACCATTACAGGGTTATAGGCCCCGGCAAAAAGTAACTCCTTTTTTTGGTAGTCTATCCGGCAGAGGGCCAGGTCCATTCCGTCTTTGTTTTGGGTTTCACCCTGATTGAGGGCAAATCGAACCCTTTGGTGCAATTCGTCCAATACCTTTTCGGGCGAGAAGATTTTGCGCTGGATGATGATGTCGTTGAGTAATTCGTTGCCAATCAAGCTCATAAACGCTCCCGGCACGCCATGCCCCGTGCAATCAACCACTGCCACCAATACTTGGTCGGCTTCCTGGTGTATCCAGTAAAAATCTCCGCTGACAATGTCTTTGGGTTTGAACAAGATGAAGTGGTCAGGCAATATTTTTTGCAGTTTTTCCGCCGAAGGCAGCATAGCCGATTGAATCCTCTGGGCATACTCGATGCTGTCTTTGATGTCTTGGTTTTGGTTTTCGATGGCCTCGTTTTTCAGCGTAATCTCATAATTTTGCAGTATAAGCATTTTATTGACCCGCTCCATTTCCTGCTGGTGTTCCATAATACGCTCGCTTTGTTGTTGTATGGCTTCGTTTTGCTGGGCGAGGCGTCGGTTGATATAGGTTTTTTGCCGATACAAGCGAAAAAAGACAAAAGCGGCCAGCAAAATCATTCCCGAAAAAACAATAAACGCATTACGGATATAGGTTTGCCGCACTAAATCGGTCTGTCGGCTTTGGTTGCTACGGGTGAGCTGGTCTATCTGGACGGGTTTTTCTTTCCAAATCCAGCAGGGCTTCTACACGGGTGAGTTGTTGGGCCCGGTCTTCGCTCTTCAGGGAGTCATATAATAGGTGAAAAGCTTCATAATAAGCCAGGGCTTTTTCGGGACTTTGCTGTTTTCGAGCATTTTTGGGCAAGTTTTTCCAAGATTTCAGCCCGGAGGGGGCGAGCATTGACCAGATAGCTCAATCGCAGGGCTTCTTCAAAAAAAATCTGGGCCTCGGCATAGCTTTGCGCGCCAAACTCGGCCTTTCCTCTTTCTGTCAAAATCAAAGCCTGAAACAAGACATCGGGAGAGGTCTTGCGGGCGAAAATATCGGCCTGCTCGGCATATTGGCGGGCTAGTTCAAACTCCTGGCGTAAATTATATAAGCGCGCCATTTTGAGCAAAGCTTTTCCAAAATAGGCTGAATCCCGATTTTTCTGACTTAGCCGCAGGGCCGTCTGGGCGTAGCTGAGTCCTTGCGAAAACTGCTGCCGGGTTTCTTCAAAATCAGCCCTCACCAGGTTTTGTTCAATCAGTATTTCACGGTTGGGTTGCAGGCGGGCCAGTTCCAGGGCTCGGTCAAGGTAAGATTCGGCCTCCCGAAAACGCTCAGGTAGGCTGGCCAGGGCCAGTTGATTGAGGGCCCGAATAAGGTAAGGCGCATTTTTTAACTTCTCGGCCAGTGACAAAGCCTGGTAGAGGTATTGTAAATGCTGGTTTTGTTCCCCCACCGTTCCGTGCAACTCGGCCAGGTTGAGCAAAGCCTGGTAGCGGGAGGTGTCCTGTTGCAATTGTCTTGCCAGCCGCATGGCTTCCAAGCCAAGCTCGATGGCTAACACGGGCTTCCGGGATTTGAGATAGGGATGCAGACCAAAAATTACCTGCAGCCTTTGCACGGGGCTTGCCTGTTGACGTAGCAATAGCGATACGCTGTCGCTCAGGTTTTGATTTTGACTATGGACCTCTTCTTGCCCGCCAATGACCAGCCAGATAAAGAAAGAAGCAATGAGCAGTTTGGTCATACCAATTGGGCCTTACTTTGCAAAGGCATTGTTCTTGTAAATCTCTTGGCCAATATACAGGATATTCTTGCACAAAAGAAAAAGGCCCTACCCAATAAAATTGTGCAGGACCTGGAAATTTTCCAACCGAGAAATTGGACTAATTATCCGTGGTTTTACTTGTTTCGGGGTCGCTTTTTTTGATTTTAAGGTTCAAGGCTTCGGCTCCTTCTTCATAATCTACCAGGATAGTATCCCCTTCGGCCACTTCACCGCGCAGGATTTCTTCGGCAACCGGGTCTTCCAGGTATTTTTGAATAGCCCGATTCAGAGGCCGGGCACCATATTGGGGATCATAACCTTTTTCGGAAAGAAAGTCTTTGGCCTTTTCGGTAAGGGCCACGGAATATCCAAGCGTTTTGATTCGGTCAAACACTTTAGCCAGCATCAAATCAATAATCTGGTGCAAGTGCTCTCTTTGCAAAGAGTTGAAACAATCACATCATCAAGGCGATTGAGAAACTCTGGTGAAAAGGCCTTTTTGAGCGCGTTTTGAATGGTGCTCCGCATCAGTTCATCCTGGCTTTGGCGCGACTTGGTGGCAAAACCTACCCCGGCCCCAAAGTCTTTGAGGTCGCGCACGCCAATATTGGATGTCATAATGATGATGGTGTTTTTGAAATCTACCCGGCGGCCCAGCCCATCGGTGAGAATCCCATCATCCAATACTTGCAATAAAATATTGAAAACATCGGGGTGGGCTTTTTCAATTTCATCCAGGAGGATAACACTGTAAGGCTTGCGGCGGATTTTCTCGGTCAATTGCCCACCTTCCTCATAGCCTACGTAGCCGGGAGGTGCTCCAACCAGGCGCGATACGGAGAATTTCTCCATATATTCACTCATATCAATGCGTACCAGGGCATCTTCTTTATCAAAAAGATAAGCGGCCAGGGCTTTGGCCAGTTCGGTCTTACCTACGCCAGTGGGACCTAAGAACACGAAAGAGCCGATGGGCTTCTTGGGGTCTTTAAGGCCTACGCGGGTGCGCTGAATGGCTTTTACCAGTTTAGCGACGGCCTCGTCTTGCCCTATCACCCGGCCTTTGAGGTCTTCGCCCATATTCAGGATTTTGACACTTTCTTTTTCGGCAATGCGCGTGGCGGGCACACCCGTCATCATCCCAATCACTTCGGCCACATTTTCTTCATTGACCTGATAGCGGCGGCGTTTGGTTTCTTCCTCCCAGTCAGTTTTGGCTTGCTCCAGCTCCTGAATCAGTCTTTTCTCCTTGTCGCGCAGTTCGGCGGCTTCTTCATATTTCTGACTCTTGACCACCTGGTTTTTCTCCCGCTTGATGTCTTCAATTTTTTCTTCCAGGTCGAGGATATGGGGCGGCACATGGATATTGTTGATGTGTACCCTGGCGCCAGCCTCATCCATGACATCGATGGCTTTGTCGGGCAAAAAGCGGTCGCTGATATAGCGGTCTGAGAGCTTCACACAGGCCTCGAGGGCTTGGTCAGTATAAGTAACCTGGTGGTGGTCTTCGTATTTGTCTTTAATGTTTTGGAGAATCTCGAGGGTTTCTTCGGGCGAGGTAGCATCCACCATCACCATTTGAAAACGACGCGCCAGTGCCCCGTCTTTTTCTATGTATTGGCGATATTCATCCAGGGTAGTGGCTCCGATACATTGTATGTCGCCACGGGCCAGGGCCGGTTTGAACATATTGGAGGCATCGAGTGAGCCGGAAGCGCCGCCTGCCCCTACGATGGTGTGCAATTCATCGATGAAGAGGATAACTTCGGGTGATTTTTCGAGTTCATTCATCACCGCTTTCATCCTTTCCTCGAATTGCCCCCGATATTTGGTGCCCGCTACCAGAGAGGCCAGGTCGAGCGTAACTACGCGCTTGCCAAACAATACCCGCGATACTTTCTTTTGGATGATTCGCAAAGCCAGGCCTTCGGCAATGGCTGTTTTGCCTACGCCGGGTTCTCCAATCAGGATGGGGTTATTTTTCTTGCGGCGGCTCAGGATTTGGGCTACACGCTCAATTTCTTTTTCGCGGCCCACAATGGGGTCTAGCTTCCCAGCTTCGGCCAGTTTGGTCAGGTCTCGGCCAAAGTTATCCAAGACAGGCGTGCGTGATTTTTCGGTTCCTTTCATTTCTCTTCCTCCTCCACCGCCAAAGATGCGGCCGCTGTCTTCATCGCCTTCGTCAGCTTCGGCCGAATCTACGGGGTGGTTTATACGGTGTTCAAGTTGTTCGCGAACAATTTCGTAATTTACATCAAACTTATTGAGAATCTGGGTGGCGATGTTATCCTCATCCCGGAGGATAGAGAGCAGAAGATGCTCTGTGCCAATGAGCTGGCTTTTAAAAATTTTTGCCTCCAAATACGTGATTTTCAGCACTTTTTCCGATTGGCGTGTGAGGGGGATATTGGCCATGTTTTTGACATTGTGTGTGGCCGTACTGCGGGTAGAACGCTCAATGGTAAGCCTTAGCTCATCCAGCGATACGCCCAGTTTTTTTAATAAACTTACCGCCACCCCCTCTCCTTCCCGGATCATACCCAAAAGAAGATGTTCGGCACCGATGTAATCATGGCCTAATCTAAGTGCCTCTTCCCGGCTTAGGGAAATGACCTCTCTGACCCGGTTTGAAAATTTTGCTTCCATAATCCTACTCTGAGGGATTTATTTGTTTCGTAGTTCTTTTATGCATCTGGCTCGCATGGAAACCTAACCCTTTGACCAGGTAATAAGTTACAAAGATTGACGGATTAAATTTCCGGCATTAGGCCCTTCGCAAAAAATAAGGTCTAAAATGCATAAATTTCCGACAAATCGCTTGCCAAAGACTTGTATGTATTCTGGTGTGCCAAATCGTCGGGATTTGTCCCCAAAATCTTGTGGACTGAAGGCCCCTCTTAAATCTTCAAAATGGTTTTCGGAGGAAAATTCCAGGTATTTTTCCGAAACCTCTACCTGCGCGGGCACTTGCAAAATATCACGACAGATTGTCAGTAGCTTCCAATTCAATTGCCAGAGTAGTTCAACTTCCTGCTCAAAAACGGCCCGAAAATCATCCTGATAATATTCAAAAAAAGGAGCCTTTCCATAAGCCGCCTGAAAACTTCGCCAATGATGCCGAGACCATCTTTGTCGGTAATCTATGCGCACTTCTTTGAGTGCCTGCTTGCCCGTAATTTTACAAACGGGCACGCTCAAACTCATCACTCCCTGGGCCGTTAAAATCAAGCAACGATTGCGATAGGTCTGCTTTTCAAAATATGCACCTACATCTATAAGTACCTGCTCAAACGCAAAAAACGCTGCCCAATATTCTAAACAAGGTAAATAGTATAAATCTAAAATAGCCGCCTTGCCGGACACTTTCATCATTGAAATTTAAAAATAGCGGCTTTTTGGCATATCTGCAAAATTATCGGCCTTAATTCTCAAAATACCTTATAAAAAAGGAGTTAAATCGCCTAATCCTTCTCTTATCACCACAGGACTATCGCCCGTGCAGTCCACAATGGTAGAGGGTACATTTTGGCCGTAGCCCCCGTCAATCACCAAATCTACCTGGTTTTTAAACTTTTCATATATCAATTCCGGGTCGGTAGAATATTCCAGGACTTCATCATCGTCTTTGATAGAAGTCGTAATGATAGGATTGCCCAACTCTTGCACAATAATACGCGGTATGGAATGGTCGGGCACCCGGATGCCAACAGTTTTTTTGGGCGTATCCAGCATCTTGGGCACTTTGCTGCTGGCTGGCAAGATGAAAGTAAAAGCCCCCGGCAAGACTTTTTTCATTAGTTTAAAGATGGGGGTTTCTACACGGGCATACTCGGCAATGTGGCTGAGGTCATAGCAAATAAAGGAAAAGTTATTTTTTTTAGGATTCAAGCCTTTGAGTTGGGCCAGCCGCTCCACCGCCTTGACCTGATGAATATCGCAGCCCAAACCATACACCGTATCCGTAGGATAGATGACCAAGCCGCCGCTTTGCAATACCTCAATCACCTTGGCTATTTTGCGCATTTCCGGGTTCTGGGGAAAAATTTTTAAAAACTGGGCACTCATATATTCATTGGTTTGGTAAGTTTTACCCAATGATAAAGAAAAATTTATAAAAAGGGAATGCAGCCTTTTGCTTAATGCCATTTTTTCCACCATTGCTGAAACACCACCAGCCCCCAGATGCGGGCGTGCACATCTTCTGGGTTGGAAGAAAACAGCTTGGCCTTCAGGGCGGCAATGGCTTTATACTCAAAAACGCCCTGGCTTTTGACAAACTCCGCCCCCAGCCAGTCTTGCTCAATGTTGTGGCGCAAATCGCCCCGGAG
>JAAUUB010000210.1 GCA_012031215.1 Microscillaceae bacterium
TCTAGGCACCATTTGGGCTTCTGGCCAAGTCGGTCCAAGCCTTCCGACTGCCCGGGCTTTCCAGTTCTCGAGGGCCATCAGGGTGATTTTTTTATCCTCTTTGTAATATTCATCCCGGCTCAGCGCTTTTACCCTTCGGAGCGAATACTCGGCCTTAGGCCCTTGATAATCAAGACCATAGGCTTCGTAATCGGCAGTAAGGTATTGCTCCCGCATCAGGATATTGAGCAGTAAGATGGCCGCAATAAACATCGTAACCGTCCAACCCCGAAACCAATACGACAAGGCCCCGGCAAACATCAACATAATGGTGAGCAACAAAATAAAACTGGCCCCAGCCGGAATTTGGAAAGCCGGATAATCGCGCAGGGTGCCCAGCAACAATACCAGGCCAAAGACAGTGAGCTGGATGATGACGGCGTTCAGATGGTTCTGGTCAAAAACCCGCAAAATGGCCTGGCGGTCATAAGGGGCATTGTTGACCAGGGGCTTTAAGCGAAAGTGTCCGTCCAGATAATATTCTACCCGTATATTACTCCGGCGGGAATCCTGAATCCGGCTCAAGACATTGACCCGCATGATGCGGGTACGGCGCAGACGGCGGTCCACCTGCTTGGCCAGCATTTTAAAAATATCTTGATTGGTGCTCACAAAATACCAGTACACCAGCAAAGAAGCCAGCACCAAACCAACCAGCAAGCCGGCTACCCGGGCCATCACTTCGGCAGGGATATTTTGTTCGTATGCCCTTTGGTATTCAATCATATTGTAAACATAGACCAGCGTTACCACCACCGGGATAGGGCTGTTGTTGAGCCAAAACTTGGTGAAAGGCCGCCGAAGCAGCCCCGTGAAACTAAACTGAGGCGCATCCAGGATATAGGCCACAATATGATACGACATAGTGAAAATGCCCCAGGTAAAGCCCATCAGGAAGCAACTCCAAAAATCAACCCGGTTGCGGTATTCCGGGTCTAAGAAAAGTGAGGGAATCCCGATGCTAGTGCCCAATTGTTCGGTAACGATGGCAAAAAGCAAAACCCAAAGCAAGAGCAATATCTGATTGCGGCGCAGGTTGTACATCAGCAACTGTACTGGAAAAGAATAGGCCAGCCGGGGCCAAAGCCATTGCCCTAAAAATCTCCGCCACGCTGCATAAGTTTTTTTCAAAGGTGGGTTTTCCTGGTACGAACCCTTGTATAAGTGTATTTTTTTGACTTTGTGGGCCATGCTTTTTTCTGAGAATACTCACCGCGTTTATGGATGTATAACTACTTTGTGCAAAAACACTTTGTTTTGCCAACGAAATTTAGACAGAAAAGCTACTTTTTTGCTTTTATTCTGGTTCTTTTTTATAAAAACCAAAATATCTCTCTTGCCCAATGAAAAGAAGCCGCGCCACCAATCCGTTTTATTTTTAAGGTAAGCCTGTTTTGGGAGTTACATGTTAAGAACATTTTTGTATTAACTAACATCTGTTAGGGTACGGTCAGCGCAATCTTGCCGACACATTGCCTGGCCTTAGTCAACTTTTTGAAATAAAACGGCGTTTTTTTGGGGAGAAGACTTGCCTTCGTGAGAAGTTTCTTTCCTCCTGTCCCCTCATACTGGCCGCAATTATTAAGGGATAAAAGAGGTAGAAACAGGGTTTTTGAATGCATCAAATGTGGTATGAAAAAAAAAAACAAGCAAAAGTGGCTTTTGATGGTGATGTGTAGCCTGGTTTCCTCTTGGGCCGGGGCGCAGACGACCACCCCTAAATATAGCAATGAATTTTTGCACATTGGAGTGGGGGCGCGGGCTCTGGGCTTGGCCAATGCCCAAGTAGCCATTGCCGATGATGTAACGGCCGGCTATTGGAATCCGGCCGGACTTTTGCAAATTCAGGACAAATACCAGGTAAGCCTCATGCACGCCGAGTATTTTGCCGGCATTGCCCAGTTCGACTACGTGGCTTTTGCCACCCCGATTGATACCAATAGCCATGTAGGGATTTCTGTGATGCGTTTTGGGGTAGATGACATTCCCGATACCCGCTTTCTTTATGATGCCAGCGGGCGGCTCAACTACGACAATATCCGCTTTTTCAATTCAGCCGATTATGCCTTTCTTTTTTCTTATGCCCGGCATTTTCGGGCCATTCCCGGCCTGCGCTTGGGGGCTAATTTCAAAATCATTTACCGAAATGTGGGCGAATTTGCCAATGCCTGGGGCTTTGGGCTGGATGCCGGCCTGCAATACGGACGCAAAAACTGGCGCTTGGGGCTGATGCTGCGCGACGTTACAAGCACCTTCACGGCCTGGACCCACAACGTAGATTTGATTTATGACATCTTTGTCCAGACGGGCAATGAAGTGCCTCAGAATAGCACCGAACTGACCCTTCCCAAAGCTTTGCTGGGAGTAGCCCATCTCTTTCGCATTAAAGAAAATTTTGGCGTATTGGCCTCCCTAGACCTGGGGCTGACGTTTGACGGGGAGCGCAATGTCCTGATTCGTAGCGAAGTGCTCTCTATTGACCCCAATGTAGGGCTGGAGCTGGATTATAAAAAGTTGGTTTTTTTGCGGCTGGGAGTGAGTAATTTTCAACGCATCAAAGATTTTGACGGTTCCACTTATCTTTCTTATCAACCCAATTTTGGCCTGGGCATCGCCATTAAGCGCATTGGGATTGATTATGCCCTCACTGATGTGGGCGACCAGGCAGAAGCACTCTATTCCAATGTGTTTTCCTTACGCATTGGTTTTGGGAAATAAGGCAAAACGATTGAGAATAATTAAATTGGATTATAAACGTAATTCACAATGAAAACTTTATTGAGGAAGAGATTCTTCTGCCTTTGGGTCTATTCACTTGGTTTTTCTCCGGCCTGGTCTCAAAATACGACCGCCTGGATTGATTTCAATCAAACCTATTTCAAAATCAAGATTACCCAGGAAGGGCTTTACCAAATCAAGGCCCCTACCCTGAGCCAGGCCGGGCTGGGCGGCATAGACCCCCGCACGCTCCAGCTTTTTCGCAAAGGCCAGGAACAGGCCATCCGCGTGGTGGGCGAAGAAGACGGCAGCCTGGATGCCAATGACTTTCTGGAGTTTTATGCCTATGCCAATGAGGGCAGCGAAGATGCTTTTCTTTACCGGGGGGGCGCCGGTGTGCAGCCCAACCCCTATTACAATCTCTACTCCGACACGGCGGCTTATTTTCTGACTTACAAACTGGACGGCAGCTTTGGCCTCCGGATGGAGGAGGTAAATGTGCCAGTTGTAACAAATTTTGCCCCCTTCCACTGGCACGAAGTCTTGCAGGTCTTCTCCGATGAATTTGCGATGGGCCAAAACTACCCGCCAGGCAGTAACAACGAAATTTTTCTTTCCGAATTTGACCGGGGCGAAGGCTGGACAAGCACCCGAATCTTGCAGGGACAAGGCCGGAATTTTATCTATAACGTTCCCAACCTGTATGACGGCGGTCTTGTTTCTCCCTCGCCCACCCTTGCAATAAGACTTGTAGGGGCAAAAATGGGGGTGTCTTCCTACACTGCCGAAATATGGGTAGGGCCCAATACGAGTGTTTTACGCCGGATCAAGACCCTCAATGGCGGCTTTATGAACCAGGTCAGTTTTGATTCGGGGCTAGCCGCCGAGCCCGATTTGGCCGATAGCGATTTCTCCCCTACGGGCAACCTGGTGATACATATCCGGGCCACGGTGGCCGATGTGCGGGTGGCTTTTATCCGCTTGCTGGTGCCCCAAACCTATGCCGCCAATGGTGCGAGTGCTTATTTTGGCGTGGCCAGCAGCCAGCCCAACCCAAATGCCTTTGTAGAAATAGCAGGCCCGCCTGCCAATGCTTCTTTGTATGACCTTGCCGATATGAATGCACCCCGGCGCATTGGCAGTCAGTTGGTCAGTGGCCGCCTTCGGGCTACAATTCCCGATGCCAATCAGGGGGTTTCGGCCAATGAAGCCCGCTACCGCCGCCTCTATCTACACGATGGCAGTATTCGGGAAATTACCAGCCTTTCTCCGGTAAGTTGGTTTCCCATCGCCCTCAATACCTTTGATT
Organism: Microscillaceae bacterium; assembly: GCA_012031215.1. GTDB lineage: Bacteria > Bacteroidota > Bacteroidia > Cytophagales > Microscillaceae > JAAUUB01. Next base: position 4,067 of record JAAUUB010000210.1, read on the forward strand.
ATCTGATGATTAGCCACCCCAGCTTGCGCCAGGCGGCGGGGGGCTTTCCCGACATTGTGCAGGCCTATGCCGATTACCGGGCCAGCCCCGAAGGGGGAGGCTATGCGCCCCTGCTGCTCAATATTCAGCAGGTCTATGACCAGTTTAACTACGGCGACCGCAGCCCCCTGGCCATCCGCCGTTTTGCCGAATATATGTTTTGCAGTGCCAGCAACAAACCCCAGCACCTGTTCTTGGTGGGCCGGGGGGTGAGCCTGCCCGAGCGTTATTACCAGCCCACCCTGAGCAATTTCTTAGATATCCGTAAGAATTCGGCCCATGCCGCCCTCGACCTTGTGCCTACAGCGGGTTTTCCGGCTTCCGACCTGACCTTTACCATGGGCATCTGCAACAATGGCACCCCTACCCCTTTTATCCCGGTGGGCCGTCTGCCGGCCAAAAGCCCGCAAGAAATCTTGCATTATCTCAACAAAATTAAAGAACACGAAGCCGCTCCTCCTGAGCTTTGGTCCAAGAACCTGCTCCACCTAAGTGGGGGCCGAACAGAATTTGAGCAGGCTACTTTTCGGAATTACCTCAGTAACCTGGCTGACATTGCTGAGGGCGATTTTCTGGGCGGGCGGGTTTCGGCAACAGGCAAAACCACCACTAGCCCTATTGAAACCATCAATGTCTCGGAACAAATCAACCAGGGGGTGGGGGTAGTAACCTTCTTTGGCCATTCCGGCCTGGGCTCTACCGATGTGGAGATTGGCAATGTATCTAACCCAGCCCAGGGCTATGACAATGCCGGGCGTTATACTTTTATGCTCACCAATGGCTGCCAGTTAGGCTCTGTTTTTTATAACTTACCCACCTTAGCCGATGACTGGATTTTTACCCCCAACAAAGGCGCGATTGGCTTTATCGCCCATTCTTACCTGGGCTTTTCGGGCCCGCTTTTCAACTACAGCCGCGAATTGTACCGTACTTCCTTTGCCAGTCTCAACCGCATCGGCAATCCGGTGGGGCAGCAAATTAAAGACTATATCACGAGCAATATTACCAACTACAATAATACCTCTGCCGTTACTACGGCCCAGCAGATGATCTTGCTGGGCGACCCGGCGGTGCAGTTTTTCCGGGGGCGACGGCCCGACTATACCCTCAGCCCGGAGCAACTTTTTCTCGAGTCCCAGGATGGACAAGCTATCTCGGCTTTTAGCCTGTCCTTCAAGCTTCAGGTCATCGTGAGCAATGTAGGACGCACCGAGGGCACTCCTTTTCGCATCCGGGTGCGGCGCACTATCCCGACGGCCAGGTGAGCGAACTGCTCAGCCCCGAAGCTTTTAATCCTGTCGATTATCAGGATACGCTGACGTTAGTCATTGAGGCCGAAGAAGGGAGAGATGCTTTTGGCTTGAATTATTTTGAAGTAATGGTAGATGCCGAAGATGCTGTCGATGAAGCCCGAGAAGATAATAATACCGCCGTCTTAGAGTTTTTCTTCCCTACCATCGGGGTCTTGCCCGTGTTGCCCACCCCTTACAGCATTGTCAATGCCCAACCTGTGGAACTCAATGCCCTGGCCAGCAGTCTGCAAAACGAAGGCCGTGCCATTATTTTTGAAATTGATACAGTGGCTACCTACAACAGCCCGGCCAAACGAAGCCAGGTGGTCGCCCCGGGAAGCACCCCCACCTGGATGCTGAGCCTGCTAAGCGATAATGACCAGGACAGCACGGTTTATTTTTGGCGAGTCAACTATGTAGATGCCCTCAATGACCCCACCCTGCTCTGGGGCGAAAGCTCTTTCACTTATATCAAAAACAGTGCACCCGGCTGGACCCAGCGCAATTTTGACCAGTTTCGTGAAAGTCAGTTATCGCAAATCCGGCGCAACCCCAGCACCCGGCGCTGGGAGTTTGAAAGGGAGATAGAAAAAGGACTCGAGATACAGACCTATGGCAAAGACTTCGTGCCCGAACTGCCTTACATCTACCTCCAGTTTTTTGGAGATAATTACCTGACTTCGGATGCTAGCTGCGCCCAAAATGTAATTGCGGCGATGCGTTTTAGCCCCTCCGGCGATATTTTTAATCCGGCTGCCATTCCCGGAGGAACCAGTTGCGGGCGCAATGGGCTGGTAACGGTATTTGGCAATACGGCCTTGCTCAATAATGCCCTCCAAGCCTACCTCAACCAGGCCAACCCAGATGATTATATTCTCTTTTTCACGATTGGCAACATCAATTTCGATAGCTGGACGGCGGCCCAAAAAGCGGTCTTTGCCAGTATCGGGGGCAACCCGGCCCTCCATGCCAGCTTGCAATCGGGCCATCCTTATCTCATCTTTGGCCGCAAAATCAACCCCCTGGGCTCGGCCGTAGAGGTGATTGCCAGCAGTACCACCCCGCTCGTGGAGGAGATTTCGGCTTCGCCCGCCATTGCGGTCGCCTTTGACAATGCCCGCATCACCTCTTCTTTGATTGGCCCGGCCCGTAGTTGGCGTGAACTCCAGTTCTCAATAGCCACTGCGCCCAGCGATGCCTATCAACTGGATATGTATGGCGTGGAACTGAATGGGCAGGAATCGCCCAACCCGCTGCTGGCAAATATCCAAAATAACCTGCCCGACCTGAGCGGCATTGACGCCGATGTGTATCCTTTTCTTCGCTTTAAGCTGGAAGTGCGCGATGCCACCCAGCGTACGGCCCCTCAATTGCAAAACTGGCTGGTACTTTATGATGAAGTGCCCGAAGGCATTATCGATACCGATGCCGTGGGGGCAGCCCAATATGTAGTCCCGCCCAAAAATGAAGGGGAAGATTTTGAACTGGAATTTGCCTTTCGCAACCTCACCGAAGCCCTCTTTGCCGACGATTCGCTCACGGTGCGCTGCGTGGTGCGTAACCAGAGCACCCTCCAAACCCCCATCGACGAAACCTTCAAAATCAAGGCTACCGGACCCAAGGAAACCGTACGGTTTCGCTATCGGGTACGGACACAGGGCCTGGCAGGCGACAATGAACTGCGCGTTTTTGTCAATCCGCAAATCCTGCCCGAGGTGGTGTATGAAAACAATATCAAGCTGGTCAATTTCCGGGTAAAACCTGACAATGCCAACCCACTGCTGGAGGTGGCTTTTGACGGGCGGCGTATTCTGGACGGGGAAATTGTGGCCCCGGAGCCGATGATTTCTGTCTTTCTGCGGGATGAAAACCGCTTTCAAAACCTGACAGGAGGTGAAAATTTGCTGGTTTCCCTCAAAAAACCCTGTGCGGGCTGTGCTTTTGAAGCCATTGACCTGAACCAGCCCGATGTGGTGCAAACTTATACCGATGGCGTGCTGCAGGTAGATTTTCTACCCGGTCTCCTGGAAGACGGGCTACACGTGCTGCAGGTGCAGGGGCGCGATGCCACTGGCAATTTTGCAGGCATTCAGCCCTATACCATCAGCTTTGAGGTTGTCAATGCATCTACTATCACCAATTTTTATCCATATCCCAATCCTTTTTCTACCCGGACGCGCTTTGTGTTTACCCTCACCGGCTCGGAAGTGCCCTCCCAGTTTAAGATACAGATTATGACCGTTTCGGGCAAAGTGGTGCGCGAAATCACCCAGGACGAACTGGGCCCCATACGGATTGGTAACAACCTGAGCGAATATGCCTGGGATGGCACGGATGAATTTGGCGACCGCCTGGCCAATGGGGTTTATCTCTATCGGGTGGTGATGGGCCAAACCCAGAACGATTTTGCCCAAAGGGAGACCTCCGCCGACAAGGCCTTCAAGAATGGCTTTGGTAAATTGTATATCTTGCGCTAAGGATTCGGCAAGGCAATTGCCCATAATTTTTGGAACGACCCTTGTGCCGTTCCATTTTTTGTGCTTCTTGCCAAAGCAAAAGCAACACCAAAATTAAATTTTGCTTATATGGGATTTCTTGATAATTTCTTGCGCCAGGCCCCGCAGTTTTTGGGTCCCCAGGCCCAGCGAAACAGCCTGCCCAATGCCCCCGCCGAGGCTCCTTCCCGCTCCGAATCGGTGGCCTCCCAGTTTTTTGCTAGCCCGGTTTTTTATTCCGATACGTTCAAAAGCCTGCACCAACGCCTGGTGGCCTGGGTAGATGCCCACGAACAAAAACAACTGAGCCGCCGCCTGCTCCGCCAGCAATTGCGCGATTTTGAAGCCAGCCTACATACCATCCCCCTGGCCGAGGAAGAAAAAAATCACCTCCTGGCCAATATCCACTTTGCCCGCACACATTTTTAGGGGTTTTTCTTCACGCTGCCCCCGCCTCGGGCAGTTCCGCCAATGCTTTTTTTCCGCTCCAGGCCCAATAGCTGGAAGGGATAGT
>JAAUUB010000211.1 GCA_012031215.1 Microscillaceae bacterium
TGTTGGTATTTTTGCTGGATTTTGGTCAATACTTCATCTACATCAATGTTGGGGGGTCAGCGACACTTTTATTTTTAGAAATAAAATAGCTTGGGTAGCTGGCTTTCAGATAAGAAGTTTTGCGCTCAGACCTGGCCAGATGGCTCAGAAACAAGGCAATGCCTACCAGGGCATCGCGGCCATAGTGCAAGGGGGGATAAATGATGCCACCATTGCCCTCACCCCCAATCACGGCGCCTAGTTCTTTCATTTTGCCTACTACGTGTACCTCGCCCACGGGGGTGGCGGCGTATAATTGCCCGGATTTTTCGGTGATGTCGCGCAGGGCACGGGTCGAGGAAAGATTCGAGACGGTGGGGCCAGGGGTATGCCGGAGCACATAATCGGCCACCGCCACCAGGGTATATTCTTCACCAAACATAGAGCCATCTTCACAAAGCAGAGCCAGGCGGTCCACGTCCGGGTCCACCACAATGCCCAGGTCATAGTTCCCCTTTTGCATTTCGCGGGCGATGTCGGTCAGATTTTCGGGCAAAGGTTCAGGATTATGGGGGAATAGCCCATTGGGTTCGCAGTATAGCTTCGTAACGTGAGCCACACCCAGGGCCTCGAGCAAAGCAGGCACGGCCACCCCGCCCGATGAATTGACCCCATCCACAATCACGCTAAACTGCTTTTGCTGAATGGCTTCCAAATCTACCAGGGGCAGGGCCAGAATGGCATCAATATGCTTTTTGAGATAAGTGGCATCACGTCGGTAATGGCCAATTTTCTTAGGCTCTGCATAGCTAAATACCTCCGCTTCGGCTTTTTGCAGCACCTGTTCGCTTTGGTCGGGCCTCAGAAATTCCCCGGCTTCGTTCAACAGTTTGAGGGCGTTCCATTGGCCGGGGTTATGACTGGCACTCAGGATAATGCCGCCCTGGGCTTTTTCCATGCTTACGGCCATTTCTACTGTGGGCGTAGTAGAAAGGCCCAAATCCAGCACTTCTATTCCCTGGGCTTGCAGCGTGGCGGCCACGATTTGGGCAATCATTTCGCCACTGGTGCGGGCATCCCGTCCTAAGACAACCCTGGCTTGGGGATATTGCTCAAGAAGCCAACTCCCATAAGCAGAGGTAAACTTGACCAAATCCAGGGGGCTGAGGGTTTCGCCACTCAATCCGCCGATGGTTCCCCGAATTCCTGAAATAGATTTAATAAGTGTCATGCGGTTTTTAATAAGTTTAAAAAAAGAGAAGAGACCGCCCTTGCAAAAGCCTGGCTCTCCTGAGCCTCAAAAGCATGGAGGCTTCGCAAGATAAGACCAAAAAATAAAACCTACCTCCAATAATTGACCATCAAGCGGTTTCTTTTTGCTCGGGTGAGGTTTCGGTTTCGCAACTGCCCACGGCCTGCCCGCAAACACTACAAGTGCCTCCCAGCCCCAGCACCGCGTTTTTTGAGGCACAAGTGCCCTCCAAAGGCTTTCCTTTCAGCAGCAGGCCTACACTCATCAGCAGGGCAAAAAGGGCAATTGCACCCAGGGCAAACATCAAATGAAGCAACATTGGCTTAAAAATTTTAGATGAATAATCTTTGTAAAGTTCCCCCACATAACACTAGGGGGCCTGTGTATGTTCGGCCAGTTGTTTTAGCCAAGCCATCATCTCCGTTTTAAAAGCGTGGTATTCGGCCATAAAAGCCATCAGATTCTGGCGCATCTCGGCGTGGTTGGGCGAAATGACTTTGCCTTCGCGCAGGTGTTGTTCTTTGAAATAGGCAGTATAATATTCGTGCAAATGGATTTGATGCCGGAAATCGTCCATCCTTGAAGAAAACTAAGCATCCGGGCGCGTTTTTCTGCTATATCCGGGCTTGGTGTTTCGGTTTGGCTATGGGCCACCGTTTCGGCCAGTTGATTTTGGAAAAATTTAATTTCATCTTGCCAAAAATTTAGCGTACTCAGCCAGGCGCGGTGTTCCCGGTGTTGGGCGGCGGTATTGGGGTTTTGTTCCATGACATTGTGGTTTATTGCTTAAATGGAATCGAAAATACCCCAACTCACGGATAAATTCAAGGACTTTTATCAGGTTTTTAAAAATTAAAGCCAACTCTTGGTACCCAGGGACTGTTGTAGAGCGATTCATCCTGATTATAATTCAGGTTGTAGAGAATCATAATAAAAAACCCCCGCCCGGAGCGTCCAAAGGATTGCATATAGCCCGCCCCAATGAGAGGACTATACACCCATTGTCTTTCAATGAGGCCACTTTCCCGGTTGAGAAAATTACCGTTCATTCCCTCTACCTCGAGCCAGCCAAAAACCTGGGGGATAACAAAATACTGACCAAAAATACGCCCGCCATAGAAAGATTCGGAATAGCGAATGCGCTCAAAAGCCTGGGTAGTGGAATTGAAAATATCGTAGCGACCACTCAGGTATTGATAATTGAGCCCCGCACCCAGGGTGAGCTTTTCAGTGGTTCGGTAGCCTACCGCCGGGTAGAGATTAATCCAGGTCGGGTTACCGAAAGAAAGGCCAATGCCCGGACTGAAAGTGAGTCTCTGCCAGAAAGTTTGTTCCGAAAGCTCATCACTGGGGTTTTGCCGCGAACGGGCGTTCGGTTCCTTTTTTTCCTCAATGGGTTCTTTTTTTTCTTTTTCGCGCTTTTCGGGGGGCACATATTGTCCCAGGCTGGGCAGGGCCAACAAAATGGCCCAGAAAAACATCACATTCGCTTTCATACACCGACTTTTTTACAAAATTATACATTTTATCAGGCATTTGAAATCCTCACAAAGCACAAAAAGGAGGATGGATTTGCCAGACATTCTTCAAAACAGATTGCACGCAAGTGCCGTTCAAAAAATTCCTTTTTGGGCCTAAAAAAAGCAGAAATTCATTTCAGGGCATAAAGAAAACCCTTCTTACCCTTTCACTGACCGAGGTCAGGATTTCGTAGGGAATCGTATCCAAGCGCCGGGCCAGGTCCTGGATAGGATGAGTCGGGCTAAAAATAATGGCCTCATCGCCTTCCTGGGCCGGAATATCGCCCAGGTCCACCATCGTCATATCCATACACACATTGCCGATTACGGCGGCGGCTTGTCCCTGTATCCAGACCTGGCCCCGGCCCCGGCTTAGCTGGCGGCTAAATCCATCTGCATAGCCTATGGCCAGGGTAGCAATACGGGTAGGGCCTTCGCTTTTCCCCCATCGTCCGTAGCCTACCGTTTGGCCGGGGAGGAGCGTTTTGATTTGTGAAATATAAGTTTTGAGCGTTCCGACGGGCCGGAGTTGACTTTGCCGCTTCTCGTTGGCCTCTATGCCATACAGTCCTATGCCCAGCCTCACCATCTCCATTTGTGCCTCGGGAAAGCGAACAATGCCTGGCGAATTGAGCGCGTGGCGCAAGAAAGAAACCCCCAGTCCCTGAGCCAGGGCTTGGGCCGCTTGTTCAAAAAGGGCCAGTTGCTGGCGCGAGTAGGCCTCGTGCCGGTCTTCGTCGGCCCCGGCCAGATGCGTAAATACCGAAGCAATCTTTACCCCTTGTGCCAGCAAAGGCTTCAGTTGCGCTATCAAGGCCGGGACTTCCTCGGGCAGAAAGCCCAGACGACGCATCCCCGTGTCTATCTTAAGGTGGATGGCCGGGGGAGGGAAGCTTGCCCCAAAAGTAAGCCAGGCCTGCTGAAACTGCGCCAAAAGACGAAAACTGTAAATTTCCGGCTCCAGCTTTTCAGCAAACATTTTGTCCCAGCTTTCTTCGCCCGGATTGAGCACCAGGATTGGCAACTGGATGCCCCCTTGTCGCAGTTGAAGGCCCTCGTCGGCATAGGCAACGGCCAGATAATCTACCCGGTGAAACTGAAGCAGGCGGGCCACCTCATTCAGCCCACTGCCATAGGCAAAGGCTTTGACCATCACCATCAGCCGGGTTTGTGGCAGAAGCAAGCTTCGGAAGAAATTGAGATTGTGCACCAGGGCTTCCAGGTCAATTTCCAGCACCGTGCTATGGCTTTGTTGCTGGAGTTGCCGGATAATTTTCTCGAAAGCAAATAGCCGGGCTCCCTTTACCAGAATAGTGGCCTGATGCAGAAAATCCGGCATAGGCGATTGCAAAAAGCCTCCGTAGTATCAAAAAAGCGCGCCTCTGGGGCAAAGTTTTGCTTAAACTGTTTGATTTGAGGGCCAATGCCAATCAAATACCGGATTTCCTTTTCGTGCAAGAGGGTGGCCAACTGCGGATACAATGTTTCGGCGGGTAGGCCAGATTCGGGTACATCTGATAAGATGGCCACCCGGGCCGAAGCGGGCGGGGCCTGCCGCACCAGAAAATCGAGCGCAATTTTGAGCCCGGCCCAGTCATTGTTATACGAATCGTCTATCAGATAAGCGCCATTGCGTCCGGGTTTTATCTCAAGTCGCATCGCCACCGGGCGCAGTTGGGGGCATAAGTCCTGGCACAGCTTTTCGGGCGAAACGCCCAGGTGCAAGGCCATCAGCAGGGCGTGGCTCACATTTTCCAGCGAGGCCCTGTCGCTAAGGGAAAAAGGAACCTCAACCTGAAGCTCAAAAGACAAGCCTTGCAAAAGCAAGCGGGTATGAGAGGGGACTGCTCCCGGCAAAAATGAAAGCTGAAAATCAGCTTCCGCATCGCCGGACCTATCGCTCCAGGCCAGCCAATGAGCCCATTGAGGATGGGCATCTACAAAGGCATCTACCTCTGGTTGGCCCCTTCGGTATATGACGGTGCCAGTCTCCTGGAAAAGCAGCATTTTTTCCCGGAGCTTTTCCGAGCGGCTGGCAAAGCCTTCGTCGTGTGCGCTGCCCAGATTCGTGAAAATGCCCAGCGTTGGGCGGAGAAGGGCCTGCAAATTTTCCATTTCTCCTTTTTGAGAAATGCCCGCCTCGAAGATGCCTAGCTCATGGCGGGCCTGCATCTCCCAGACCGAGAGGGGCACCCCAACCTGTGAGTTATAGCTTTTGGGACTTTTGACAACCACATATTTTTCTGAAAGCAGATGGGCCAGCCACTCTTTGACGATGGTTTTGCCATTGCTGCCCGTGATGGCAATGAGCGGAAAGGAGAATTGCGCGCGATGATAGGCGGCCAGTCTTTGCAAGGCGGCCTGGGGCTGATTCACTTGTAGCCATTGGGCTTCGGGGCAGGTGGTGGCCCAATCGGGGCGGATTTCTTCCACCACAAAAGCCCGAACGCCTTTGGCATAGGCTATTGGAACAAAATCGTGGCCATCGTGCCGTGGTCCGCGCAGCGCAAAAAAAAGCGTTTGGGCAGGATGATAAAGTTGCCGGGTATCCAGCCCTAAGGCAAGCACCGGCATAGAAGGCAGCACAGTTGTATGAGAAAGATGCTGGGCCGAAAGCACCGAGGCAATTTGGGCCAGGGGGTATGCCATTGCCTAAAATTTGCGATTAAAAATCTCACTGGCAATAAAAGCCCTTCGCACACTCTCGCGGTCTTTGAACATCTCCCGAAAAGGGTTTACTTTTCTCGGGGTAACTTTCTTTTTTGAAGAGACCGACTGGATAGTTGGCTCTGGGGTGGGCTTGAAGGAAGAATTTTCTTCCCAGGCAAAGCCTTTTTCTTCCCAGCTAAAATTATCTTGGCGAAACTCCTCTTTGAACACACTGCTTTCCGACGAGAAGGCCCCCGTTTCTGATTTGAATCCGCCACTTTCTGATTCTTCGGATACTTGCGCAGAAGGGGATTTACGTTGTTCCTGGATTTCGCGCAGGATGTCTGATAAGGTACGGGGGGTGGAGCCAGTGGCCGGATTCACGGACTTTTGGGTGGGTTGAGTGGTGGGAGGCACTTTCTTCACCTCTTTTTTGCTGGTAAGGGAAGAAAAGAGATAATAGATAATCACTAGAGCCCAAAAAATGAATTGCCCAATGCCTTCAAAACTGTCCATTTCGTATTTGTTAGGAATGTTTTTATTTTCAAAGTCCTAATTTAGGAAAAAATAGGCAAGCCACACACCAAAACTGTAAATTTTTTAAAAGCGATTTTTTGCCTGCAAATCTGACTGGGCTTCGGCCTCAAAAGCAGCAAACTTCTCTAAATTTGTTTTATTTTGAAGCTTAAATTTAAGTCCATTGCTCACACTGGAAGCCCTGGCCGAACTCAATGAGGCCATTTATCAACGTTATGGCCTTGATTTGCGCCATTATGAACCTCAGTCGCTTCGCCGCCGGGTAGAAAGAATCATCCGAAAAAAAGGGTTGGACTCGGCCTACGGGCTTTGGCAAAAAATGCTCTACCAGCCAGATTTTTGCCAGTATTATCTCAATGAAATCACGATTGGTTTTACAGCCCTGTTTCGAAATCCGGGCTTATGGCGGTTTATTGGGCAGCAGATATTGCCGGAAATGGACAGGCACGTCCCTTTTTCTGTCTGGCACACGGGCTGCTCTACCGGCGAAGAGGTGTACTCGATGTTGATTACTTTGTATGAGCATCTCTGGACTGGACAACACCAGATTTGGGCCACCGATGTCAATTCGGAGGCCCTCCGTCAGGCTCAGGAAGGGGTATATGGACAAGATCTTTACCGAAAATATGCCCAAAATTATGAAGCATTCAGCATCACCGACCGCGACTTGCAGTTTTATCTTCGGCCTCATGCCCGAGGATTTGCCTTTGCCAGTTTTTTGAAGCAAAATCTGCATTTTGCTTTGCATAATCTTGCCCAAGACCAGCAGAGCCGGGTTTTTGATATGATTATGTGCCGAAACATACTGATTTACTTTGATGAAGGCCTCAAAATACGCATTTTGGATAAACTGGCCCAGCAAATTCGCCCGGGTGGTTTTTTGGTGCTGGGCTTTTATGATACCTGGCCAGCACAATGCCTGGTCGATTTTGAACTGGTAGAGGCGGGGCTTAAAGTCTTTCAAAAAAAGTAAGCTTTTTTTTCTTTTTTATGTATTTTTAAGAAATCTTGACGTGAAAAAATGGAAGTACTTTCCATCCTGGCCCTACATCTGGTAGATAATATTGGAGGAACCAAGGCCAAGCAATTGATTTCCTATTGTGGTTCTGCCGAGGCTGTTTTTAAAATGCCGCTGGAACGTTTGAAGCGCATTCCCCAAATTGGTGAAAAAGCCGCTCAAGCCCTCAAAACTGGTAATTTCAGGGAAGAGGCCGAAGCCGAATGGCAAAAAGCAGCAAAAATGGGGGTGCGGGTGCTAAGTTTTTTAGACCCTGATTATCCGCAACGCTTGCGCCAAATTCCGGATGCCCCTTTGATTTTATTTACTAGGGGCGAGGTTTCGCTAAACCCCGCCAAGTGCATTGCCATCGTGGGCACGCGCGAGGCCACCGACTATGGCCGTGGGATAACAGAAGAAATTGTGGCCGATTTGCAAAAGCACAAGCCCCTCATCGTGAGCGGCCTAGCATATGGCATCGACATTGCCGCGCACCGCGCCAGCTTGCGCAGTCAATTGCCCACCGTCGGTATTTTGGCCAGCGGGGTAGATGTGATTTATCCGGCTGCCCACAAACAGACAGTGCAACAAATGCTGGAAGCGGGAGGGGGCATCGTTTCTGAAAGTCGGCTGGGCACAAAGCCTGATGCGCCTCGCTTTCCGGCCCGAAACCGTATCATCGCCGGAATGGCCGACCTGGTGCTGGTCATAGAGGCCAAAGCTAAAGGCGGGGCGCTCATTACCGCCGAGGTGGCCAACGACTATCATCGCGAGGTGATGGCCGTTCCTGGTGATTTGCACCGGTCGGCCTCAGTGGGTTGCCACAAACTCATCCGGGAGCACAAAGCGCATATCTATACGGGCCTGGCCGATTTGGAGACCCTTCTCAACTGGCAGGACCAGCACCCTACCCAAACCCAGCCCCGGCAATTGCCCCTGGCCTATCACATGGATACACTTGATGAAACCGAACAAAAAATTATTCGCCTGCTCACCCAAACAGGCGAATCCGTTGGCATAGACGATATCAGTTGGCAACTGCAACTGAGTGCTTCCCAGGTCAATGCGGCTTTATTCAATTTGGAACTAACAGGCTGGATAAAGGCCCAGCCCGGAAAAAAATACAAAAGAGTGTAGCCAAAAGGAATGGCGCATCAGGCAAATCAAAATGGCGAATCATTACCAAATACTCGGCCTTGTGCCCCAGGCCTCGGCCAGCGAAATAAAAAAAAGCTTATAAACAGCTAGCTTTGCGCTATCACCCCGACCGAAACCCCAACAACCCCCAAGCTGAAGAAATCTTTAAACAAATCAATGCGGCCTATCATATTCTGTCTGACCCGCAGAAAAGGCAATCGTATGATTATCAGCTTTTTTATACCGC
>JAAUUB010000212.1 GCA_012031215.1 Microscillaceae bacterium
CACTGGGCAAACCGCTTGCTCAAAGGCATCAATATAAAGTTTTCGTTTTCTACATCTGGATGGTTGGCTTCCAGGATTTCGGCCAACTGGTCGGCATCGCGCTGATGGATATTGTTGTCGCCATCGTCAGCCAGGAACACCACCCGATTTCGCCAGGTCCCCAGGGCTTCGGGGGCGGTGGCATAGCGAATCAGTTTATCTACTACTGCCCTTGCCTCGGCCAGATGGCGCACGGGCAGTCGGCCTACACCAATCTCGAGGGTATGGTCGCCGGCGCTGGTTTCGTTCCATTCGCCTTCCTGGGCTTCCATAAATCCAAAATAATCATCTGAGGAGAAACTGAATATAGGGTGCAAAGACTGGCGCGATTCGTAGATAGGAATCAGGTTAAAATTATTGGGCGTGCGGTCTTTGTAATCGTAGGAAGCATCGCCAAATAGCAAGAGATAGCGCAGGGTATGGGGGGCACGTTCATAAAGCATGCGCACAAAATCGCGGATAGCCGTAAGGTCGGCTTGTCCAGAGGCAAATTCGTGATAAACCTGGGGCAAGGTAACCACGGCCACACTCAGCCCGTCGTGCTGGCGGCGTAAATTGGCCAGGCGCTCGGCTTCGGTCAAAAGAAAAGGGGGCGTGATAATGAGTAGATTAGGAGTATTCAGGGCGTGTAAATTCTGGTTGGCCACTCGCCCCAGCGCCAGAGGGCGCGGAAAATCACTGCCTTGAAACACCACAAAGGTTTTGGGGGTTTCAGTTGCGGCGGTAAATGCTGCCTGGTTGTTGAGAATGCTAAAGTCTTGCGCCAGGGGAGTCCAGGCTTGGCTAATGTCCCAGATACGCACATTGGCGGGTGTTTGGGAAAGCAAAAACCGGGTGCGGGCTTGTAACTGAGCCGGGTGATTGCGAAAAACCGTTTGATTGCCATAAAGGCGTAACTGGCGGGTAAAATTAAATCGTAAAAAATTCAAATAGCCATTGCCATTATTGCCTCCATCCTGAAACCGCAAAGTAAGCGCGATTTGCCCGCCGGAAGCAAGCGGATTGGCCGAAAACACAAACCGGGCTTCGGCATCCCGCCCCTTAAAATCATAAGTCTGATTGGTAACGGGGGCAATGCTGAGTTGGCCCAGCAATTGTCCATTGACCAAAACTTCAAACGCACTGGTTTGCGAAGAACGGGCCATGACCTTTGAAGTCAGGATAAGCTCGGTATTGGGCACAAGACCTTCAGCCGTAAAATTAAAACTATATTCATTTTGGAAGCCAAAAGCCTCGCCATACCATTCGCGGCCCGACCGAATGACATTAACAAGGTCGCGCTCGTAGGCAAAAAAATCGGGAAAAGTTTCTACAACAGGGGCCGGCTCCAACAAATCGGGCTGACTTCCAACGCGCAGGCCGGGACTTGTCCCTACGGTAAGAAAATAGAAAGTAGTATCGCTGTAAAGGTTTTTTTCGTGGGCAAAAGTGGCGGAGGAAGCCTCATAACGCCAGACATCTGTCCCCTGTGCGTAGAAAAGAAGATAATCCTGTTCATCAAAACGCCCGTCTTGTGCCCCTTCTACAAAGATTGCATTTTGCACCAGGTCATCGGGGCGGGGTGCATCATTGCGCTGCGGCAACATTCCCCCCCCATTGCCATACAACTGCAAATTTTGCGGATTGAGGGTGGCTGGGTCAAAGCCTGCCTGGCGCAAAAGTGTCGCATCTATTTTGTAGAGGCCGGCACTTAATACCCCCAGTTTGAACCAGTTTCCTTCCCGCAATACTGATGCAGAGGCAAATTGGGCCTGCCCCTGATGGATGGACAGCATCATAAAAATTATCATTGCCAGTCCGACCCGAACGGACAAAAGGCGAAATACAGTCATATCAGTGTGTTTGTCTCGACCTACTTATGCTATTGCAACCCAAATTTTAAGGAAAAAGGTTTTTGATTTTGATGTAAATACAAAACGAAAAAAAACCTTTTGGGTTCGAATTACAATGATTTTTTATTGATTAAGTAAAATTTAGCAGTAGGAGTTTGCCATATAAGCGGGTAAATGGGGTTTTTATCTTTACAAAAATAGACAAAAATCATAAAATCCCTCTCTGAAATACAAGTATTTTTGGCTGGCAGATACTTAGGATAAAATATCCAGCACTTTTTTCAACTCTTCTACTTTGGCCGTTTCGCCTAGTTTTTCAAAAGCCAGGGATAAATTGACAATTACCCGCCGGACAATGTCCAGGTGCTGGCAAGGCTCATAAAAGCGTTCTTCGGGTTCCAGCTTAAGCTGGGCGATGTAGCTGTCAATGTCGCTCCGCGGAAAAACTGTGCCTCGATTATAGGCATTAATATAAAACTGGGCTTCCTCCGACTTATAGGTCAGCACAAAAATATTGGGCAGATTGACCCCAAAGACAGGCATCCGCAATCGCTGGGCCACCATCATATAGATTGTTCCCAGGGCAATAGGATTGCCACGCCGGGTCTCGATGACCAGATTAATCATTGAGTTGCTGGGCGCGTAAAGATTTTGGGTATTAGAGCTGAAACCCAGCTTGCTGTAAAGGACATTGTTCAAATTCTTGATTTGGTCGTAGGGGCTGGCATAGGTTCGGTGGCTAAGCCAAACTTCGTGGTATATGCTCTCAAAATCTTTCTTTAATTTTTTGAAATCAAGGTCAGGATACTGGTAAGTGGCTACAATCCAAAGCCCCCTCAGCAAATCGTCCTGTTCTGTCTCGCACCATACTTGCAAGCGATGGCAAAGGGCCTCAAATTGTAAATTATGAATCAGGTCTTCAATCCGGCGTTGCACTTCGGCACTAAAGCTGGTTTCCCATTCCGACTCCAAAAAGGAATGATGACATCGCCCAGCGACATTATCTTTTGCTCAACGTGGGCAATCACTTCCTGGTCTTCATCATCTAATAACGAAACCAAGGCCCGGATTTCTTTGATGTCCATACCTATGCAACAATAAGTGAGAAAGGCCGTGCTTCGGGCGCGGCTTCTCAACAAAGATACAAAAAATCAGGTTTGAATCACGCCCACATTATACCTTTTTTCAATCGGCCGGTGGTTAGCGGCTTCAATCCCGGTGGCGATTATCTGCCGGGTTTGCAGGGGGTCAATGATGCCATCTACCCAAAGACGCGCCGCCGCATAATAAGGCGAAAGCTGGGCTTCGTAGCGGGCCGTGATTTCCTGCAAAAGGTTTTGCTCCTCCTCAGGGCTTATTTCTTTGCCCGCGGCTTTCCGCGAGGCTACCTGTATTTGCAAGAGGGTTTGGGCCGCCGACTTGCCACTCATCACCGCAATCTGGGCTGTAGGCCAGGCATAGATAAGGCGGGGATCGTAGGCTTTGCCACACATGGCGTAGTTGCCCGCGCCGTAGGAATTACCCACCACAAAGGTAAACTTGGGCACTACCGAATTGGCCATGGCGCTCACCAGTTTTGCCCCGTCTTTGATGATGCCGCCCTGCTCGGCCCGGCTCCCTACCATAAATCCGGTTACATCCTGAAAAAAACCAGTGGGATTTTTGCTGATTGCACAGCATCACAAACCGGGCGGCTTTGTCGGCTGAATCGGAATAAATGACCCCGCCCATTTGCATCTCCCCTTTTTTGGATTTGACCACCAGGCGCTGGTTGGCCACAATGCCCACTGCCCAACCTTCCACCCTGGCCCGCGCACAGACAATGGTTTGGCCATAGTGGGCTTTGTATAAATCCAGTTCGGAAGCATCCACTATCCGGCGCAGCAGTTCAGCCATATCGTAGGGTTTCACCCTGTCCTGGGGCAAGATATCGTATAGCTCGACCGGAGGATGGGCCGGGGGACGGGGCGTGGCCCAGTCAAAGCCTGCCGTAGGCGGATGGCCCAGCCGCGAAAAAATGCGTTTGACTTCGTCTAAAGCCGCTTGGTCATTGGGAAATTTATTGTCAGTTACGCCCGAAATCTCGCTTTGGGTAGTGGCTCCGCCCAGGGTTTCGGCATCTACTTCTTCGCCTATGGAGGCCTTCACCAGGTAAGGCCCGGCCAGAAAGATGGAACCCGTGCCCTCCACTATCATTGCCTCATCGGACATAATGGGAAGGTAAGCCCCTCCCGCCACACAGCTGCCCATAATCACCGAAATTTGCACCAAACCCATGGCCGACATCTGGGCATTGTTGCGAAACATCCGCCCGAAGTGTTCTTTGTCCGCAAAAATATCGGCCTGCAAGGGCAAATAAATGCCGGCACTGTCCACCAGATAAACAATCGGCAGGTGATTTTCCATCGCAATTTCCTGGGCCCGCAGGTTTTTTTTGCCCGTAATCGGAAACCAGGCCCCCGATTTCACGGTCGCGTCATTGGCCACCACCACACATTGCCGCCCGCTGACGTGGCCAATGCCTGTGATAACCCCGCCCGAAGGACAGCCGCCCTCTTCTTCATACATGCCCTCTCCGGCCAGGGCACCCACTTCTATAAAAGGCCGCCCTTCATCCAGCAAATAAGCGACCCGCTCACGGGCGGTGAGCTTACCTTTGGCCTTTTGTTGTTCCTGGCGCTTGGGTCCACCGCCCGCATGGGCCTGGGCTAGTTTTTGGTGCAACTCGGCTATGAGCGATTCGTGATAGGTTTTGTTGTCCGGCGTAGTTGTAGGCATAGGTTTGAAAACAGTAAAAAATTTTGCTCAAATATAAACATTTTGGGTTTAGTCTGGCACTATGGCCAAATTCAGGCCCTGGCCCGGCTGACAACAAAAGCTTCACTCCTCCAAAAAAGCCTTAGATTTGTAGAAAACTTTGGCCAAATCCTTTAAGAAATATGGCTTTTGACCGACTGGCTATTTTTTTATTCTTATTTTAAGTGGCAGGGTTTTCCCGTTTGCCATAAAGATGCCGTCTCAAAAATCAAATTCGTATGAAAAAAACTCCTTTTTTTTCTCCTAATTGGTTTATGCAGCCCTCTTGCCTTTGCCCAGGGTGAATACCAAAAGGTTTTCCCATACAATACCCATACGCCGGGTTGGGCTTTGGTTAAAGCCATTACGGGCACCTATGGTTTTATTGATGCTAAGGGAGAAGAGATAAGTACCTGCAATTAATTATTTGATAGAAACCTGACAGGTTTAATATGCTGATTATCACATTTTTGTAAAAAAAACCTGTCAGGTTTTTAATATAAACTAATTTTGGGCATAGACTTAGTCCACACTATTTATGTTAAACTTGGCACTTTTGGGAAATACCACCCCAAACTGGCCCTCGTAAAATCTATCACGGGCACGTATGGCTTTCTCAATACCGAAGGAAAGGAGGTTGTAAACCCTGTTTATGCTAAAATTGGCGCTTTTGGGAAATTCCACCCGGATTTAGCCCTGGTGATGGATATTACAAACAAGTATGGCTTTATTGACCAACAGGGAAAAGAAGTGATTCCGTGCCGGCATACCCGAAGTGAGCTTGTGCAGGCTTTGCAGGCATACCGCCATTGAGCTTTGGCAAATAGGCGCTTTTGGGATTGAAATAAAATCCTTACTTTTAAACAATCAGGAAAAAAATGAAAGTCTTCCCATTTCTGCAAAGCAGGACACTCTCTCGATACTTGAAAGATGGCCTCAGGGCTTCTTTGGATGATTGCAGAGGCTAAAATGATTAATTTTAATTGCGGGGGTGCCCTCTATTAGGATGTGCCTTTTTGACACTCGGCGCACTTGCCTTTTTCTCAAAAAAATACCCTCCTAAGAGGGCATTTTGACCAAAAAAACCATTGCTTATACCAAGCCTTCGGCCTGGGCCACCAGTTCGGCCAGGTCATAGACCTTAATCTCCTTTTCTTTGCCAGTTTGTTTGGTGCCGTCGGTCATCATCACCATGCAAAAAGGACAAGCCACCGATACAATTTCGGCTTTTACCTCAATGGCTTGCTCCATTCGCTCCTGGCTCACTTCTTTCTTGCCTTTTTCGGCATCTTTAAACATTTGGGCCCCGCCTGCCCCACAGCAAAGCCCCCGGGTGCGGCAGCTTTTCATTTCTACCAGTTCGGCATCCAGCATCTGGAGTACCTGGCGGGGTGCTTCGTAAATATTGTTGGCCCGGCCCAAATAGCAGGAATCGTGGTAGGTAATCCTTTTACCTTTGAAATCGCCTGCCTCTTTCATCTTTACCTTGCCAGCATCGATAAGTTGCTGCAAAAAGGTTGAATGGTGAATCACTTCGTAATTACCTCCCAGGTTGGGGTATTCGTTTTTAATGGTATTGAAACAATGCGGGCAGGCCGTTACGATTTTTTTGATGCCGTAGCCATTCATCGTTTCTATGTTCTGCACGGCTTGCATCTGAAAGAGAAACTCATTGCCGGCGCGTTTGGCCGGGTCGCCGGTGCAGCCCTCTTCGGGCCCGAGGATGGCAAAATCAGTGCCTACTTTATGCAGAATCTTGGCAAAGGCCACGGTTACTTTCTTGTAGCGGTCGTCAAAAGACCCGGCGCAGCCTACCCAAAACAATATTTCGGGGCTTTTGCCTTCGGTGGCCAGGTCGGCCATGAGTGGTACTTGCATAGGGGTAATTTTTTTTATTATTCAAAAAAATATCAAAAAATCAGGCTTCCTTATCCAGGGCTTCGGTCCAGTTGGCCCGGTCAGCGGGCGAAAACTGCCAGGGGGCCAGGTTGTTTTCCACGTTGGCAAACATCATGTTCCAGGATTGAGGTGCATCCGTTTCTTCCATCGCAATGTGTTGCCGGATTTGCATAATGATATTGAGCGGTCAATATTGACCGGACAAGCTTCCACACAGGCGTTGCAGGTGGTGCAGGCCATAATTTCTTCTTTGGAAATATAACGCTCGCTGTAGAGGGTATCCCCCATTGCCAGGGCTTCTTCTTTGCTTTTGCCCTGGGCCATATACTGTCCCAGTTCCTCGAGGCGGTCGCGGGTATCCATCATCACCTTGCGGGGCGATAGCTTTTTGCCGGTCAGGTTGGCCGGGCATTCGGAGGTACAACGGCCACATTCCGTACAAGAGTAGGCATCCATCAGGTTTTTCCAGGTAAGGTGCTGCACATCTTTGGCTCCAAATTTCACTTCCTCCTCTTCCTGGCCATCGTCTTCCATCAGGCCCATGGCCAGTTTCACCTCACGGGTTACGGCCGGCATATTTTCAAACTGCCCCTTGGGATTGAGATTGGAAAAAAAGGTGTTGGGAAAGGCCAGCGCAATGTGCAAATGCTTGGAATAGGTAACATAGTAGGCAAAGGCAAAAATGCCCAGGATATGGGCCCACCAGCCAAAACGCTCTATGAAAAACAGGGTTCCCACGGACTCGATGCCCGAAAGCAAGGGCACAAAAAACTGGCTAAAAGCAAAAGTTCCGGTTTTGTAATAATGGTTATCGGCAAATTCGCGGGTTTGCAAGACCTGGTCGGCGGCGTTCATGGTGAGGATAAAAACCATCAGCACAATCTCAATCACCAAAATAAGATTGGCATCCAGGGCGGGCCAGCCTTTCATTTCGGGCTTCCAGAAGCGGGGCAGTTTGAGCACATTGCGCCGCACCAAAAACACGACACAACTCAGCATGACACCCACGGCCAGGAATTCAAAAAAACTGATGAGAAAGGCGTAAAAAGCTACGGGCAAAACGTGGGCAAAAATGCGGTGAGTGCCGGCCAGTCCATCTATCACGATTTCGAGCACTTCAATATTAATCAGCAAGAAGCCCGCATAGATAATAAAGTGCATCAAGCCTACCAGGGGCTTTTTAAACATCTTTTTTTGCCCAAAAGCAATGAGCAGCAGGGCTTTCCAGCGTTCGCCCATTCGGTCGCGCCGCCCCACGGGCCTTCCCAGCAAGATATTGCGGCTGATTTGCCCTACCCGTCGGCTTACCAGATAAGCCGTGGCACCCAGCAGGAGTATAAATAGGATTTGAGGAAGCAAATGCATTGTTTTTTATAGTTTATTGAGTTTCAAATTAAATTCAGAAAAATTTTTTGTCAAAACTTTTTTGTTTAAATCTTTGGGCTTTGTATTTTCGCAACCCAATTGAAGGTGATATAGCTCAGCTGGTAGAGCATCGGACTGAAAATCCGTGTGTCGCTGGTTCGAATCCGGCTATCACCACTTTCCCTTGACCACTTCAAGCGAAGTGGTTTTTTTGTGTCCATCCCCCCCAAATTATGGCTATGCTTCATTACTCAAAAATACTCGGTATGCCGAGTATTTCCAAATACCTTTGGACAATATCAAAAATTTTTGTTGAATAATAGAACGCTTTCTAAGAAATTTGTTTGGATCAAACAAACGGGGGGG